>CAZYHO010000229.1:0-7574 GCA_964647495.1 uncultured Akkermansia sp.
TTCATCATTCTGCTTTCTTCAACCCCTGAACGTTCCACCCCGGCATGAAAACCGTCTGTTTGCCCCTCGTCCTGCTCCTTGTTCTGGCCGCCGTATCCTGCGGCAAACGCTCCGGGTCCACCGGTGGATCAGGCGGCTCCGAACGGCCGCGGCTCGCATTCGTGAGCAACGGCGTCGCCTCGTTCTGGAACATCGCGGCCGCCGGCGTGAAAGCGGCCGGCGAGAAGCTGGACGTGGACGCGGAGACGTACATGCCCACGGAGGGGATTTCCGACCAGAAGCGCATCATCGAAGATCTGCTGACGCGCGGCGTCGAGGGAATCGCGGTCAGTCCCATCGATCCCGCGAACCAATCGGACATCCTGAATACCGCCGCGCGCCGCACGCGCCTGATCACGCACGATTCGGATGCGCCGGACAGCGATCGCCTCGTTTACATCGGCATGGACAATTACCAGGCCGGGCGGCTCTGCGGCGAACTCGTGCGCGAGGCGATGCCGGACGGCGGAAGCGTCATGCTTTTTATCGGCCGGCTCGAACAGGACAACGCCCGAAGCCGCCGCCAGGGGTGCATCGACGGCCTGCTCGGTCGCCCGCCCGATCCCACCCGCTTCGACCCGCCCAACGACGTGATCGAGGAAGCGGGATTTACTGTGCTCGGCACGCTCACCGACAACTTCGACCGCTCCAAGGCCAAGGCCAACGTCGAGGACACACTCTCACGCCATCCCGACGTCAACGGCCTGGTCGGCTTGTTCGTCTACAACCCGCCGCTCATCCTCGAGGTGCTCAGGCAGGCGGGCAAACTCGGCCAGATCGCCGTCGTCGGGTTCGACGAGGACGACGCCACGCTCGCCGCCATCCGCGACGGTCATGTCCACGCCACCGTCGTCCAGAACCCGTACATGTATGGCTACAAGTCGATCGAAGTGCTCGCCGCGCTCGCCCGCGGCGACACATCCGTGATCCCCGACAACAAGCGGATCGACATCCCGGCGCGCCAGATCCGCCGCGCCGAAGTCGACGCGTTCCGGGACGATCTCAAATCCAAGGTGGGAACCTCGCGCTGAACTCCGGAGACCCGATGGACGTCCCGCTACTCGACGCCCGGAACCTCGTGAAGTCGTTCCCCGGCGTGCGTGCGCTGCGCGGCGTCAGCCTGACCGTGAACCGTGGCGAAGTGGTCGCGGTGGCCGGCGAGAACGGCGCAGGCAAGAGCACGCTCATGAAAATCCTCGCCGGCGTGCAGCGCCCCGATGCCGGCGAAATCGTCGTCGATGGCTGCGCGGCGCCGATCCACTCGGTCGCCGACGCGCTGGCCCTCGGCATCGTCCTCATCTCCCAGGAATTGAACCTCGCCGGCAATCTGGACGTGGCGTCCAATATCTTTCTGGGCCGCGAGCGGCGGCGGTTCGGGCTGCTCGACACGGCACGGCAGCGGCGCGAGGCGAAACCCTGGCTGGACGCGGTCGGGCTGAACATCGATCCGGCACGGCGCGTCGACGCGCTTGGTCCGGGGCAGCGGCAATTGGTGGAAATCGCGAAGGCATTGGCGACCGAGGCGCGCGTGCTCATCATGGATGAGCCGACGTCGAGCCTGTCCGAAGGCGAGACGGCGCGCCTGTTCGACGTGATCCGCTCGTTGCGGGATCGCGGAGTGGGCATCGTGTATATTTCACACCGGCTGCGCGAAATCGTGAGCCTGGCGGACCGCGTGGTGGTGCTGCGCGACGGCGCGCTGGCGGGGCATCTGGCGCGCGAGGCAATCGAACCCGCGGCCATCGTGCGGCTCATGATCGGGCGCGACATCGGACGCTTTCACCATCAGGGGCCGGCTCGCTCGCGTGGCGCGCCGATCCTCGAAGCGCACGCGCTGCGGACACCGGAGCATCCGGCGCACGCGATCGATTTCGAAGTGCACGCCGGCGAAGTCGTCGGCCTGGCCGGCCTGGTCGGAGCCGGGCGCACGGTACTTCTCGAATGCCTCTTCGGCGTCACGCCCCCCGTGGGTGGCACGGTGTCGATGGACGGCCGGTCGCTGCGTTCCGCGAGCCCTCGCGATGCCATGACCGCGGGCCTCGCGTTCGCTCCCGAGGACCGCCAGCGCCACGGCCTGGTTCTCGGGCTGGCGGTCGATCACAACCTCGCACTGGGCAGCCTCGAACGGCATCAGCGGTTCGGGTTCATCGACCGCGCGTCCATTCAGACCGAATGCCGCCGGCTCATCGAAACCCACCGCATCCGCACGCCGCACGCCCGGCAGGCGGTCCGCTTCCTCTCGGGCGGCAACCAGCAGAAAGTCGTCTTCGCCAAGTGGCTGGCCCGCGCGCCGCGCCTTCTCCTCCTCGACGAACCGACGCGCGGCATCGACGTCGCCGCCAAACAGGAAATCTACGGGCTCATCGCGGATCTCGCCGGCCGCGGCATGGGCGTCCTCTTCGCCTCGAGCGAAATGGACGAGATCCTCGGGCTCAGCGACCGTGTGCTTGTCATGCACGAAGGCCGGCTCGCCGGCTCGCTCGGCCGCGACCACATGAGCGAAGAATCCATCATGCACCTCGCCACCGGAGGGCGGCCCGCCATTTCCTGATCGCATCGACCCCATGCGCTTCCACAACACATTCGGCATCGGTCTCCTGCTCGTCCTGCTCTGCGTGGTGACCGCCCTGCTCAGCGACAGTTTTCTCAGCGTCTACAACCTGGAGAACCTGGTGCGCCGCACCGCCCTGTTCGGCATCATCAGCATCGGCGTCGCCTTCGTCATCGTCACCGGCGGCATCGATCTTTCGGTCGGTTCGGTCATTTGCCTCGCCGGATGCGGCCTGCCGTGGCTGCTCGTGAACCACCAATGGCCGCCGCTCGCGGCACTGGCCGCCGTGATCGCCGGATCGGCGGCGCTCGGCTGGGTGCACGGCACGCTGATCACGCGCCTGCGTCTCCAGCCGTTCATCGTCACGCTATGCGGGCTGTTGCTGTACCGCGGTCTGGCGCGCGGGCTGACCGGCGACCAGTCGGTCGGTTTCGGCGCCGGCTTCAAAGAACTGCGCACGCTCGCCACTGGCAAGATCGACCTCCCGTTCGCAGGCGGCTTCTCGCTGCCGGCGCCTTGCGTGATCCTCGTCCTCATCGCGGCCGCGGCCGGCGTGTACCTGCACGCCACCGTGCAGGGCCGGCACCTCTTTGCCCTCGGCCACAACGAGGAAGCCGCGCGGTACAGCGGGATCGACACGCGCCGGCTCACCGTCCGCGCCTACGTGATCTGCTCGACGCTGGCGGGCCTCGGCGGCGTCCTCTTCGTGCTCGATGTCAACTCCGCGCAGCCGGTCGACTTCGGAAATTTCTACGAGCTGTATGCCATCGCGGCGGCGGTGCTCGGCGGTTTCAGCCTGCGCGGAGGCGAAGGAACGATCGCCGGCGTGCTCGTGGGCGCCGCCCTCATGCAGGTCCTGCGCAACATGATCGTGCTCACGACACGCCAGCAGCACATGGAATTCGCCATCATCGGAGCCGTCATCCTCGCCGGCGTCGTCGCCGACGAACTCGTCCGCCGCCTCGTCAATCGCCGCCGCGCCGCCCGCACCCTCGCCAATCAGCCCGCCCCGCCCTGAATTCCGACTTCCCTTCCGGAAATTCCAGCGACCCAATCACCGATTTGAGATTCCCGATCGCCAATTACCGGCTACTCATATCCAATTCCCCGCCTTCCAACCCCGATCTCTGCCCTCCGATTTCTGACCTCTGAACACTGAACACTGAACACTGGTCATTGGTCACTAACTACCCAACACCCCCATGAACCGCCGCTTCCTCATTCTGATGCTCACCGGTGCCGCCGTTTCGCTCGGCGGCTGCAAACGCGCCACCGACTCCGGAGCCACCGGCGCCTCCACCTCCCCCCCGTCGCGCGGGCTGATCGGAGTGTCGCTGCTCACGCTCGACAATCCGTTCTTCAAAGTCATCGGCGACACGATCACCGCCGAAGGCGCCAAACACGGCTATCAAACGGTCGTCGTCAGCGGTGACAAGGATGTCGCCAAGCAGGGCAACCAGATCAAGGATTTCATCGTGAAGAAGGTGAGCGCGATCGTGCTCAGCCCGTGCGATTCCAAGGCCATCATCCCGGTCATCCAGGAGGCGAATGCGGCGGGCATCCCGGTATTCACCGTGGACATCCCGTGCAACGAACCCGGAGTGAAAATCGTCACGCAGGTCGCCACGGACAACTACGGGGGCGGCAAGGAGGCGGCGCGCGCGATGATCGAGGCGCTTGGCGAGGCCGGCGGCAAGATCGCGGTGTTGCATCTCAAGCAGGCGGAGTCGTGCATCCTGCGGGTCAAAGGGTTCACCGAGGTGATCAACGAGCACAACGCGGGCACGCGCGCTCCGGTCACCATCGTTACTGAACTCGACAGCGGCGGCGCGAAAGATCTCGGCTACAAGGCGGCGGAGGACGCGGTCCAGGCGCATCCGGACCTGCGCGGCATCTTTGCCATCAACGACCCGGCCGCGCTCGGCGCCCGCGCCGCGCTCGAAAAGGCGGGCAAAGCCGATCAGATCGTCATCGTCGGTTTCGACGGCCAGCCCGAGGGCAAGCAGGCGATCAAGGAAGGCCGCATCTATGCCGATCCAATCCAGTTTCCGGACAAGATGGGCGTGCAGGTCGTCGATGCCATCGTGCGCCATTCCAAAGGCGAATCGCTGCCGCCCGAAATGCTCATTCCGACGCGCCTTTACCGCAAGGCGGATGCGGAGAATGACCCGGAGCTGAAATGAGCGCGCCGTTGCTCGCGATGCGCGGCATCGTCAAGTCGTTCCCCGGCGTGCAGGCGCTCCGGGGAGTCGACCTGAGGCTCGCGGCGGGCGAAGTGCTCGCGCTGCTCGGCGAGAATGGCGCGGGCAAAAGCACGCTCATGAAGATCCTCGGCGGCGCGCAGCAGGCGGACGCCGGCGTCATCGAACTCGATGGACAACCGCTGGCGTTGCGATCGCCGGTCGAGGCGGCGCGCGCGGGGATCGCCGTCATCCACCAGGAATTCAACCTCGTGCCCGGCCTGAGCGCGGCCGAAAACATCTTTCTCGGAAGGGAAACGACGCGCGGCGGCCTGATCGCCCGGGCGGACGAAAGACGCCGGACGCTCGCTCTGTTCGAGCGGCTCGGCTCGCGGATCGATCCCGGAGTGCCGTGCCGCTCGCTGACCACCGCGCAGCAGCAGTTGGTCGAAATCGCGAAGGCGCTCGCCCTCGAGGCGCGCCTGCTCGTCATGGACGAGCCGACGGCCGCGCTGACCGCGCACGAGGTCGAGCGGCTCTTCGCGGTGATCCGCGATCTCAAGGCCCAGGGAATGGCGATCGTTTATATCAGCCACCGGCTCGACGAGGTATTTGCCATCGCCGATCGCGTGACGGTGCTCCGCGACGGGCGCAACGTCGGCGAACGTCCGATCGGCGCGCTCACCCGCCGCGAGATGATCGAAATGATGGTCGGGCGCGAGTTGCAGGACGAATTCCCGCCGCGCGTTCCGAATCCGGGCCCGGTGCGCCTGGAAGTGCGCGGGCTGCGGCGCGGCCGCGACGTGCGCGACGTGAGCTTCGATGTCCGCCGCGGCGAAATCGTCGGGCTGGCCGGCCTGATCGGCGCCGGCCGGACCGAAACCGCGCGCCTCGTCTTCGGCGCCGATCGTCGCGAGTCCGGTGACATCCGCCTCGACGGCCGCCCGCTCGATATCCGCTCGCCCCGCGATGCCATCGATGCGGGCATCGGCCTGCTCACGGAAGACCGGAAGCTTCAAGGGCTCGTCCTCGCGCACCCGGTCCGGGAAAACTTCGCCCTGCCGAATCTCGGGCGGTTTTCGCGGCTCGGGTTCGTCCGCGGCCGGCAGGAACGCGCCGAATTCGCCGAAGCGGCGGGCCGTCTGGCCATCAAGTTTGCCGGTCCCGAACAGCCGGCCGGCCACCTCTCGGGCGGCAACCAGCAGAAGGTCGTCCTCGCGAAGTGGCTCGCGCGCCGGTGCGAAGTGCTCATCTTCGACGAGCCGACGCGCGGCATCGACGCCGGCGCCAAATACGAGATCTACCAGCTCCTCAACGACCTGGCCGCCCAGGGCAAGGCCGTCGTCATGATCAGCTCGGAACTGCCCGAACTCATCGGCATCGCCGATCGCATCCTCGTCATGCACGAAGGCCGCATCACCGGCGAGATCGCCGATGCCCGAAACGCGTCGCAGGAAGAAATCATGCACCTCGCCATCGCCTGACCCCGCCATGACCCCGCTGAAAAACCTCCTCCGCGATTACGGGATGGTGCTCGCCCTTCTCCTCCTCTGCGCGTTCTTCAGCGTGGTCACCATCAGTGACCAGTCACCGCGCGGCGAGGCCGCCGCCGCCCAGGTCGCCCAGGAAATCGGACGCTTGCCCGGCCCCTCGCCCCAAGTTCTCATCGCCGTCGGGGACCAGCAGGACGACGCCGTTTTCGCCGATGTGCTGCTGCGGACGCTGGCCGCCCAGGGAGTCCACGTGGCCGCGGTCGCCCGCGGCGAACCGAAGGACGCGCGCGAGGCGCTGGCCGCCCTGGCTGCGGCCGGCACGCGCCTCGATGCGGTCGCCTGCTCTCCCGCCGCGCGCTCGTGGCTTGTTTTCGCGGACATGGCGTCGGACTTTCCCGCGCTGGGCGCGCCTGCGCTTGTCTCGCCGCGCCCGTACCGGTGGCCTAACTTCCTCAAGTCCGAAAACCTCCTCAACATAGCCAACCAGATCGCCGTCATCGCCATCATCGCCATCGGCATGACCATGGTGATCATCACGGGCGGCATCGATCTCTCGGTCGGCAGCCTGCTCGCGCTCTCCGCCGTGCTCACGGCCCGGTTCATCCGCGACTACGCCGGCGGCGTCGACGCCACGGCCGCCGGCATGGTGTTGTGCGGGCTGGCCGCCATGGCGGCGTGCGGCGGGGTCGGCGTCTTTTCCGGCGTGATGATCACGCGTTTCCGCATCCCTCCGTTCATCGTCACGCTCGCCATGATGCTCGTCGGCAGCGGGCTCGCCTACACCCTGGCCGGCGGCCAATCGATCTACCAGCTCCCCGATTCCTTCATCTGGCTCGGCCGCGGCGCCGACCTCGGCGGACTGCCCAACGCCGTCGTCCTCATGATCCTCCTGTACGCCGCCGCCCACGTCCTCATGTCGCGCATGAAACTCGGCCGTCACCTCTACGCCGTCGGCGGCAACAGCGAGGCCGCGCGCCTCTCCGGCGTCGCCGTGCCCCGCGTCCTCCTCTTCGCGTACACCGCCAGCGCCACACTCGCCGGCCTCGGCGGCGTCATCATGGCGTCCCAGCTCAAGAGCGGATCAGCCACCTACGGCTCCATGTACGAACTCTATGTCATCGCCGCGGTGGTCGTCGGCGGCGCCAGCCTCAGCGGCGGCCAGGGGAAAATGCCCGGCACACTCATCGGCGCCTTCACCATCGCCGTCATCCAGAACGGCATGAACCTCACCAACGTCGAAAGTTACACCCAAAAAGTCGTCCTCGGCCTCGTCATCCTCGCCGCCGTCCTCCTCGACCGCCTCCGCCAAAG
>CAZYHO010000230.1:0-7571 GCA_964647495.1 uncultured Akkermansia sp.
TCGCCAACGACGTGACCGCCCGCCTGGCGGCGGAGGCGCAACGCGAAGAACTCACTCGCGAACTCGCCGAAAAAAACCAGGAGCTGGAACACCTCCTGTACGTCGCCAGCCACGACCTGCGTTCGCCGTTGATCAATATCCAGGGATTCGCCCGCCTGCTGGAGCGCGAGTGGAATTCGCTCTCCGAAATGCCCGCCAGCTCCCCAAACCCCGCCAACTCCGCCGCCGCTGCTCATGCTGCCCATGCCGCCGCGAACCGCGCCTTCGCCTCACCCCGCCCGAACATCCCGCGCGCCCTCGATTACATCAGCGTCGGCGTCAGGCGCATCGACCTCCTTCTCGAAGGCTTGCTCCGCGTCTCGCGCCTCGGCCGGGCCGCGGTGGACATCCGCCCGCTCGACCCCGCCACCGTTCTCGCCGAAGTCCTCGAACCACTCCGCTTCCAGATCGAAGAAGCCGAGGCCATCGTCGAGACCGAACCGCTCCCGCCCTGTCTCGCCGATCGCCTCATGCTCAGCCAGGCTCTCGCCAACCTGCTCGACAACGCCCTCAAGTACCGCAATCCCGCCGGGCCATGCCACATCCGCATCGCCGGCCGCACGGTCCAGAACCGTGTGCACTATGCCGTCGAGGACAACGGTCCGGGCATCCCCGAGGCGGATCAGCCTCACATCTTCGAAATATTTCGGCGCCTCAGCCCGGAATCCGCCCCGGGCCAGGGGCTCGGCCTCTCCCTGGTCCAGCGGTGCCTCGCCCGCATGGATGGCAAAATCACCCTGCATTCCCGCGAAGGCGCGGGCAGCGTGTTCACCATCGACCTGCCAGCCGCCGCCACCGCCTGAACCCCGCCGTGTCCGCCGTGTCCGACATCGCCCACACTGCCTCACCGGCATCCGCCCCCGATCCTTCCCGTCCGGACACCGGCACGCCCATCCTCATCGCCGATGACGATGCCGGCGTCTGTCTGCTCATGGAAGACAGCCTGCGCGGCGCGGGCTTCGACGTCGTCTCCCTCCATACCGGCCGCGCCGTGCTCGATTGGCTCTCGCGTCGCCGCACCCAATTGCTCCTCCTGGATGTCCGCCTGCCTGACATGGACGGCTCGACCGTCCTCGAGTCCCTCGCCGCCCAGCACATTCACCTCCCGTTTATCATCATCAGCGGCCTCGCCGACACCAAAGTCGCCGTCGAATACATGCGCCGCGGCGCCCGCGATTACCTCATCAAAGACGCCCATTTCCTCGACCTTGTCCCCACCGTCGTCAATCGCGTCCTCCGCGAACTCGACCGCGACGCCACTATCCTCCGCCTCCAGCGCGACATCCTCGAAATCTCCGAACGCGAGCAGCGCCGCATTGGCCAGGATATTCACGACGACCTCTGCCAGCGGCTCGCCGCCCTCAAAATGAAACTCCAGCACCTCGCCGAAGACCTGGAATCCGCCGCCCCCGCCCACGCAGGCGACGCCCGTGCCATCAGCCAGCACCTCGGCGAAGCCACCCAGGTCGCCCGCGCCCTCGCCCGCGGCCTCTCCCCGGTCGACATCGGCCACGACGGCCTGCCCGCCGCCCTGCTCGGCCTGGTCCGCTCCGCCGAGGAAATCTTCCGCATCACTTGCCGTCTCCACGTCCGCGGAAGCTGCACGCCACTCGACCACCAGGCCGCCACCCAGTTGTACCGCATCACTCAGGAGGCGATCGCCAACGCGGTAAAACACGCCGCCGCGGCTCACGTCGATGTCTTTCTAGACTGCGAGGCGGCACCGGCGACGCTCACCGTTGTCAATGATGGATCCCCGTTCGTGCGTCCCCCCAGGCAGCCCGGCCTCGGCCTTCACCTCATGCGCCAGCGCGCCGAAAGTATCCGCGCCTCCCTCGAATTCTCCGATAACCCGCCCGGCGCCACCACCGCCCTCAGAATCACCCTGCCGTCCTCATGAAAAAAGAAGCCAAATCCGCGACCGCCACCCCCGCCGCTCCCGCCACCACCACCCTGCCTTCCCCCAAGCGCCTCCGCGTGGCCATCGTCGAAGACCACACCCTCATGCGCGAGGGCCTGGCCCAGCTCGTCAACAGCCAGCCTGACATGACCGTCATCGTCGAGGCCGGGGACGCGGGCAGCGGGCTCAGCGGTATCCTTCAGGCGCAGCCGGATCTCGCATTGATCGACATCACCTTGCCGGGACGCAACGGCCTCGAGCTGGTCAAAGATGTCGTCGCCCAGATGCCCAAGCTCCCGATCCTCGTCGTCTCGATGCACGACGAAACCCTCTACGCCGAACGCGCCCTCAAAGCCGGCGCCAAAGGCTACCTCATGAAGGACAGCGACAAGGCGACCATCGTCGCCGCCATCCGCCGCATCCTCGCCGGCGGGTTCTATGTCAGCGACAAAATGGCGGGCGAAATCTTCTCGTCTTTCGCCGGAAAAACCGGCGCCAAAACTGGCGAAACCACCGGCGGCTCGGTCTCCAGGCTCAGCGACCGCGAATTCGAGGTCTTCGAACACCTCGGAGCCGGCCTGAGCACCAACGAAATCGCCGAACGCCTCGGCATCTCACCCAAAACCGTCGAAGTCCACCGCGCCCGCATCCGCGAAAAACTCGATCTTCCCAACGGCGCCGCCCTCGTCCGGTTCTCCGTGCGCTGGGTGGAAACCCGCAACCTCGGCGCCCCCGGCGGCCGCTGAATTCGCGGTTACCCCTCAATACTTCTTCCGCAGGTGGCTGGGAAGAATACCGAGTTCGTCGCGGTACTTCGCCACGGTTCGGCGCGCCAGCTTGATCCCCTGCTCGCGCAGCTTTTTCACGATGGCATCATCACTGAAGGGCTTCGCGGTATCCTCATTCTTCACCAGTTCCTGGAGGGCGGCCTTGACGCTTACATTGCTCATGGTCTCGCCCGAATCGGTTTCCAGACCGGTCGTAAAAAAGTACCGCAACTCGTAGACTCCCTGAGGCGTCTGCATGTACTTGCCGTTCACCGCGCGGCTCACCGTCGTCTCGTGCACTCCGACGACCTCCGCCAGTTGCGCCATGTTCATCGGCTTCAGGTGGCTCGGCCCATGATCGAGAAAATCCTTCTGCCGCGCCACGATTTCCTCCGCGATCTTCCGGATCGTCTGCTGCCGCTGCTCGATCGACTGGATGAAAAACTTCCCGCTGCGGATCCTCTCCCGGATGTAGCCGCGCACCTCGTCCGCCGTGCCCGTCCGCGACATCAGGTCCTTGTATGTATTGCTGATCCTCAGCCGCGGAACCGCCTCCTGGTTCAGAATCACCACGTACGCCCCGTTCTGTTTCTCCACCGTCAAGTCCGGCTGCACGTACACGTTCTGTCCCGCCGCCGCAAAATCCTGCGCCGGCCGCGGATTCAACGACCCGATCAACTCCGCCGCCTGCGAAATCCTCTCGACCGGCGCCTTCAGCTTTCGCGCCAGATCCGGCAGTCGCCGCCGCGCCAGATCGTCCAGGTGGGTCGACACCAGCCGGTGCTCCAGCGAATCCGCCCGGCCCATCCGCTCCAGTTGCAGCAGCAGACACTCCCGCAGCGTCTCCGCCCCCACCCCCACCGGCTCCAGCCCCTGCAATATCTTTTTGGCCCGCTTCAACCGGTCGATCGGCACCCCCTCCTCGAACACAATCTCCTTCAGCGGCGTCGCCACAAAACCTCGCTCGTCCAGGTATCCGATCAGCCGCCCCACATCCACCCGCTCCTCGGCCGTCAACGGCTCCGCCGCAAGCTGGTTCTCCAGGTGCTGTGCCAGCGTCTCCGGCGCCGTCAGCGAATCGAACAAAAACTGCCGCCGCTCCTCGTCCTCCGCCGTCCGCGGCCCTCGCGTCCGCGATTGCGACATGTACTCCCGCCACTCGTCGTCCATCTGCGAGAGCCTCGAAAACTCGCTGTCAAAATCATCGTCCCGCTCCGCCTGCTCCAGACCCGCCTCCTCGAGCGACATCTCCGAGGACTCCGATTCCAGCATCGGATTCTGCGCCATCTCCTGGTACACCATGTGCCGCAACTCCAATGTCGGCGCCTGCAGCACGTTCAGACTCTGCTGCATCTGCGGTGAAAGCACCTGCGACTGCGCCAGTCTCTGGTTCTGCGTGATCGATACCCCGGGCATCCCTCCACGCCTGTACTCCATCCGTCTTGCAATGCAAAGCATTTTTCACGCCAGCGACTGAAAAAAATCATCCTCCCGCATCCTCTCATCCTCCCCCCCGATCATCAGCAAGTTTGAAAGGCCTTGGTTTCCCGCGGAGCGCCGCACCCGGGAGCGCCGAACACCATCCGCTCCCCGTTTCGGCGACAACACAACACCCTCAGAATTGAACCCGAAGCATGAAAAGTATCTGTGTCCCTTTTCACCTTTTGGATCACCCTCCTCTCCATTGGCTGATGATCGGGCCGAAGACCAGATCCCCCATTTCCCCTTGCGGAGCGCCCCGTCCTGCGTATCTCCACCCTTTCCCCTCACCTCCGGCGAGGTTAGCTCAATGGTAGAGCAGCGGCCTTTTAAGCCGTTGGTTCCGGGTTCGAGTCCCGGACCTCGCACCAGATCAGGCACGCGTCGATTGCCCCGATCCCCGGCAACCGTGTAGTCCTGCCTTCAGGTCGTGGGGAGAATCGTCGGCGGGATCGCCATTCATGATGAATCGAATGGCGGCCAGGAGCCGTGCGACAGTGGCTGGTTCGGGGATGATGGCGATTCTGGCAGTCGCTTGGCGCCCGCCATGGGCACGATTGCCCGATTCGTGCAGAATGGTGCTGAAGGCGGATTTCATCCAGCAAGAACAAACCGCGATAACAGTGGTGCTGCGGGATTGACGATCGCGCTGAAATCCGTCAGAAACGGCGGATCCCCCGAACCACAAACCCCAACCCCCCGTCATGAAAACGTTTCACCGGCATGCGCTGGCATCCTGCTGCGCCGCCTTCACTCTGTTCGCTTCCCCGCCCATGGCCGCCAGCTTCGTGGCCAATCCAAGTTTCGAGTACGACTACAACACGGTCTGGCCGCATTACGGACCGCTCAGTGAATGGACACACGGAGGCGGCACGGGAACCAACCTGGGCGACGGCCCGTTTCACAATCCGGGCACGCCGATCCCGGACGGCGAGCAGGTCGCGCTGCAACAGGGCAGCGGCGAATTGAGCCAGTTCATCAGCGGCCTGACTCCGGGCCAGACGTACTGGCTTCAGTTCCACTACGACGTGCGCGCCTGCTGCGGCGAATACGCCATGGACATCGTGGTGAAATGGGAAGGCGGCGTCATCGACTCCCTCCCCGGTGTGCAGCCGGTCTCGGGTGGCGATCCGTATCGTTTCCGAAATGTGCCGTTTACGCCGGAATCGGACGCGGGTGTGCTCGCCTTCGCGACCGTGGCCACCGGCGACTCGACCGCATTGTTCGATGGCGTGACGATCGTGCCCGGCGATCCGGGCCGCGTCGTGGTGGCCAACCCGAGCTTCGAGGCGAGCGGCACACCGCTGGATACGGGATACCTGGCCGCGCTCGCGGGATGGACGACAGGCGGGATGGGCGGCGTCGGAGTGAATGCGGCCGGCGGCGATTTCGCCAACAATGGCGCTGTTCCGGAGCAGGATCACGTCGTCTTCATCCAGGGCGCCGATTACATCGAGCAGACACTGCGCGGTCTCGTCGCGGGGGAAACATACGCGGTCTCTTTCCACTACAACGCCACCACTGGCAACAACCCCACGTTGCGCGTCTCGGTAGACGACACCACACGCTTTGAACAGAGTGTTTCACCGGTCGGTGGCAACGCCGCCTACACCACAGGCACCGCGAATTTCACCGCCTCCGCCACCACCGCCGTCATCCGGTTCGAACAAGTCTCCGGGGGCGACCAGACAGTGCTCCTCGACGACATCCGCATCACCGGCGTCGTGATCGAGCCGGTCCCGAACCTCAGGGTCGGACCACCGCACATTGAACTCGGCCCGGGCATGCAGGCTCTCGCCTCGCTCACCGTCTCGGGCCGCCGCCTGGAAAGCGGAGATTCCGTCGTTCAGGCCCGCGTCGCCAACGAGAATGTCGCCCGTCTGGTCGAGGCCGACGGTGATGGCATCGTGACCCTGGTCTTTCCCCAAGGCTCGTTTGAAACCACGCTGACCACTCCCGTCGAAGGTGTCGGCCGGGGGACGACCACGCTGGAAATCGTAGACAACGGCGGCCACGAGGGCGTCGACGGCAGCCTCCTGATCAACACCGCCACATCGTTCGTGGTCAATCCGAGCTTCGAGGCCTCCGCCACCGGCCCCGGCGTCGGTTACGGGCCCGTCATGTCATGGACGGGCGGCAGCGGGATCAACAACTCTTCCCAGCCATTCCTCGACAACGGCGTGCTTCCCGACCGCAACCAGGTCGCGTTCATTCAGGGAACGGCGACCATGAGCCAGACGGTTTCCGGCCTGGCGCCCGGCCGGCGATACGCCCTCCAGCTTTTCTACAACGTCCGCAACTGCTGCGAGGGCGGCACCATGCAAATGAGCGTCCGCATCGACGGCAACGACCTCGAGGTGGTCGATGACATCTTCCCCGTCGGCGCCGGCGTCCCGTTCCAATTCCTCAACATCCCGTTCACGCCGGAATCCGAATCCGTCGTCCTCGACATCGCCGCTTTCGCCGTCGGCGACGCCAGCCTGCTCCTCGACGGCATTTCGATCGTCCCTCAGGACGCCGGCGAAATCGTCGTCATGAACCCGAGCTTCGAGGCCTCCGGCGTGCCGTCCGGCGTCGGTTACCAGAACACCATGGCAGGCTGGGAGTTGGTGGGCGGCAGTGGCGTGAACATCGACACCGTCGGCCCGTTCTCGGACAACGGAATCGCGGACGCCCAGGACCGCGTCGCTTTCATCCAGGGTCCGGCCTCCCTCAGCCAGATCGTCCCTGGCTTCACGCCCGGCACTTCGTACTCGCTCGAATACCTCGTCAATGCCCGCAGCGGAGACAGTCCGGGTGGCACCCCGTACTGGGTGCTCATCGACGGCAACGAGGCGCTCACCGCGGTCCAGGATCCCGTCGGTGTCGGCAATCCCTACGATCGCGTATCGATCCCGTTCGTCGCCGCGGCGGAAACCGTCGAGATCCGCTTCGAAGGCCTGGCCGCCGGCACCGCGGAGGATGACCAATCGTTCCTCCTCGACGACGTGCGCATCGTGCCCACCGGCGCCGGCACCGGCCTGGACGTGCCGCTCACCATCACGCTCATCGCCGGAAATTCGGTCAACATCGCCTGGCCGGCCACCGCTCCGGCCGGCCTCGTCCTTCAGTATTCCACCACCATGCGCCCCGCCACATGGTCGCCGGTCACCGCCGTGCCGTTCGTCGAAGGCGGATTCTACAACGTGCTCGAAGTCATCGATACACCGGTCAAATTCTACCGCCTCGCCAGGCCGTGACCAGCCTGGTCAGGGCCTGGAGTTTGTACATTTTGAGGGGAGGAATAATGAAGAGGTCCCGGCAAAGGCCACCCTGAAGGCATGGCGGATTTTTGCACGAACCGCCTGCGTGTCCTGTGGAAGGTGCAGCGGGGCACGGTACACGGA
>CAZYHO010000231.1:0-1059 GCA_964647495.1 uncultured Akkermansia sp.
TTTTTTTGTCCATTGCGCGGCGGTTGGATCGGGGCTAGTCGGGAGCGCTCATGGATATCCAAGTTGCAACATTGTGTGATGCGGCGGTCGACTACAACGGCAAGCTGTGCGTGATCGGCACGTTCGACCAGATTTTCGCGCGGCAGGTGCCGGTGGTTCATCCATCGTGCGCGCTCGCGTTGCGGCTGTGCTTCAAGCCCGGGGATGAAGGCCAGCACAAGCTGGGGATCGCTTTTGTCGATGAAGACGGGCAGCCGATCATCCGGCCGCTGGAGCCGGTCATGGAAGTGCGGCTCCCGCAGGAGAACATTTTCATCACGCGGAACATCGTGCTCAACCTTCAGGGGCTGAAATTCGACAAGGCCGGGACGCACGAAGTGCAGATCAGCATGGACGATCAATTGCTCTGCTCGGTGCCGCTGCGCGTCGTGCTGGTCGACGCGGCGCAGGGCGGAGTATCCGTGATTGAGTAAACACGCGGCTTGGATCGAGAGGCGCGCGGGGGAGGGGAGGGGATCAGTCGAGGTAAATGAACTCGTTCGACCCCATGAGGGCGCGCGCGTAGCTCGTCCAGGCTTCCGTCGCACGTTCGGCGAACGGTCGTTCGGCGGGCAGGCGGGCGCGGAAGGCCGCCATGAAGTGGATGGCCTGGGCGGTTTCTTCGGCCGTGGCGTCGCGGCCGAACGCGAGGCGGTGGGCGAGCGCGATGGCGGCGACGTCGTTGCCGGGGGCGGCGGCGGTGACGCGCTGCGCAAAGGCGGTGGCCTGCGCGTGGACGAACGGGTCGTTCATCGCGAAGAGCGCCTGAAGCGGCGTGGTGCTGACGAAGCGGGCGCCGGTGCTCGCGTTTGTGTCGGCGCCATCGAAGACGGCGAAGAACGGATGGCGGCGGATGCGTTGCTGCATCACATAAACCGAGCGCCTGTTGGTTTCGTAGACCGCGGTGAACGGGTTGTGCTGCGTCCAGCCCCATCCGCTTTGCGGCGGAAATGGATGTGGTCCGCCCGACCCGAATTCGAGCCGCCCGCTCACCGCGAGCAGGGAATCCCGGATCGCTTC
>CAZYHO010000231.1:1159-7553 GCA_964647495.1 uncultured Akkermansia sp.
GGCGACCTGCTGGCGCCACGTCGCGGTCGCGATGAGGCGGCGGTGCATCTTCTTGACCGACCAGCCGTCCTCAATGAAGCGCGAGGCGAGCCAGTCGAGCAATTCGGGATGCGTGGGCGGCCGGCCCATGGCGCCGAAGTCGTTGGGGGTTTCGACGAGTCCTTTGCCGAAATGGTGCTGCCAGATGCGGTTGACCATGACGCGCGCGGTCAGCGGGTTTTGCGCGCTGGCGATATGGGCGGCAAGCTGGCGGCGACCGCTGCCGGTTTCCTCCGGCGGAATGAGGGCGCCGCCGAGCACGGCGATAAACCCTCGCGGGACTTCCTCGCCGAGATTGAACGGCTCGCCGCGCTTCTGGATCCGGCTGTGCCGCGGAGTGCCATCGGCCACGGCGTAGGCCATCGGGATTTCCGGAATGCGGTCCTGGAGCGCGTCGCGTTTGGCCCGGATGCCGCGGAAGGCTTCAAGAAGCTCCAACTGCGTCCGCTTCGGCTCAATGGCCGGCGTACGCCCCTCGGCTTTGTCGCGCGCCGCGCGGCGCTCGGCTTGCAGGTCCTCCAGCTCCTGGTCGATGGCGGCCAGCTCTTCGTTGAACGGGGCCATCACGGCCTCGTGCTCCTCGGGCGTCACCAGCGGCACGAGGTCGCGCTGCCGCTTCTTGTTTTCCGATCCCGGAAACGGATACCGCGTGCTCTCGAAAATGCCGTAGAGCGCATAGTAGTCGCGCATCGTCACCGGATCGAACTTGTGGTCGTGGCAGCGCGCGCAGCTCAGCGAGAGGCCCATGGTCGCGCGGCCCAGCGTGTCGAGCGTGTCCTCGATCGTCTGGTGCATGGCGGTGTCGGGATCCACGCTGAACCGGCGCGATTGCGCGATGAACCCGGTGGCCACGATCTGGCGGTGGCGCGTCGCCTCGTCGGCCGCCGGCAGCAGATCGCCGGCGATCTGTTCGCGCAGGAACTGGTCGTACGGCGTGTCGCGGTTGAAGGCGTCGATCACGTAGTCGCGGTACAGCCAGGCCTGTGGGATCGGATAGTCGCTGCTCTCGCCGGCCGTGTCGGCATACCGGGCGACATCCAGCCAGTGGCGCCCCCACCGCTCGCCGTAGCGCGGCGAGGCGAGAAATCGCGCGGCCGCGGATTCCAGCGCGCCCGCCGTGCCGCCCGGCCCCGTGGCCTCGCGCATCACGGCATCCAGTTCGCCGGGCTCGGGAGGCAGGCCTGTCAGCACGAAGCTCAGGCGCCGCACGAGCGCTTGCGGCGCCGCCTCCGGGCTGGGCGAAAGCCTGTTCGATTCGAGTTTGGCCAAGATGAACCGGTCGATCGGCGACCGCACCCAGGCGGTCTGGCGCACCGCGGGCGGCTCGGGATCGGTCAGCGGAGCGAACGCCCAGCCGGGAGCCGGCGGCGGCGCCTCCGCCCACGCGGCTGCCAGGCCGGCGAGCAGGCCGCCGCCCAGTGCCGAAATCCACGCTGTGCGCAGGAAAATCACCCCGCCAATAAAGGCGGCACATGCCCGGGAAGCCACCCTGATTCATTCGCCGGGGAATACACCAGGCCGGGCGCCGCTCAGTGCGCTTTCGGACGAGGGCTCGCCGCGGTCGTGGATGACGGTCCGGCGGCGGGTGAGTGTTTCAGCTCGGCGAAGACGAGGCGGCCCGCGGTCGTCTGAAGCGAGCTGCTGACGGTCACGGTGACGCTTTGACCCATCAGCGAGGCGGCGTGATTGACGACGATCATGGCGCCGTCGGGCATGTAACCGACCGCCTGATGGGGATCTTTGCCTTCTTTGATGAGCATCAGCTCCACTTCGTCGCCTGGCATCACCGTCGGGCGCATTGCTTTCGCCAGGTTGTTGAGGTTCAGCACCGATACCCCCTGGAGCACCGCCACCCGGCCGAGATTCGCATCGTTGGTCAGCAGCCGGGCGCCCTGGCTGCGCGCGACCCGGACAAGCTTCATGTCCACCGGACCGGGCTCGGGGTTGTGTTCCTCGTGGATTTTCACCTCGCTGAGCGGCTGCGTCCGCAAGCTCTCGAGGCACTCGAGGCCGCGCCGGCCGCGCTCGCGCTTGATCGGGTCCGGCGAATCTGCAAGCAGATGGAGTTCGTCCAGAACGAAGCGGGGGACGACCAGCGACGCCTTGAGGAAACCGGTTTCGCAGATGGCGGGCAGGCGGCCGTCGATCAGGATGTTCGTGTCGACGAGCAGGCGCTGTTCCTCGACGCCTTCCTGGCGAAAACGGACGTACGGGATGAGCAGCGCGAACTCCTCGCGGTTCGAGCGCAGCGCCAGCGTGATGCCCAGAAAGCCGAAAACACAGTAGACCGCGATCTGGAATACCTGCTGCCGCTGGCGCTGCACGTCCAGGTCGGCCGCCTGGAAAAGCGGCAGCTCGCTCAGCCCGATCCGCGTGATCAGCCAGCCGCAGAACAGTCCGATCAGAAGACCGGCCGTCGCCGACGAAAAGACACTGATGGTGAAACGGTTGAGAACGATGTCCAGCAGGGCGACAACCAGTCCGGCGCCGGCCCCGGCGAGCGCGCCCTGCCACCAGTGCCCCTGAAATGCCGGGACCAGCGCCACGCCGAGCAGGCAGGCGAAGAGCACGAAGCCGGCGCGGGCCAGACGGAGCGTGGTGGTGGGTGACATGGAAAACGTGGAATCCGGCCCATCATGCATGCCGCAGCGCCGCCCGCCAGCGCGCATCGGCCGGATGCCGCGAAGAAATTTGGCCGTTGCCGCGGAGTGATTTCCCGTGAGCGTGCGGCCTGATGGCGCATCGCAAGGACCAGACAGTCTGGCGGGAAACACTGGAGGAACTCGAACAGTACGCGGTCGAGGTGATCTTCGACAGGGCTCGCGGGCTGAAAGCCGGGCTGCTGCGCGTCCTGCTGTGGACGCTCTCGTTCGTTTTCCGGTGGCTCGTCTGGCTGCGCCACCTGCTTTACCGGACCCGCTTCCTCCTGCGCGACCACCACCTCGGCACCCTCATCATCTGCGTCGGAAATCTCACCATGGGAGGCACGGGGAAGACGCCGGTCGTCGAAATGCTCGCCCGCGCCCTGCGCGACCGCGGCCGCCAGGTGGCCATCCTCAGCCGTGGCTACAAAAGCGCCCGCCCGAAACACCGCCGCTTCACAATGCGCCAGCGGCTCGGCGCCTGGTGGGCGCGCCGTCCGCTGCCCCGGCCCGGCCCGCGCGTCGTTTCCGACGGGCGCAGCGTGCTGCTCGATTCACGGCTGGCGGGCGACGAGCCGTTCATGCTCGCCAAGAACCTGCCGGGCGTCTCGGTGGTGGTGGACAAGGACCGCGTCAAGGCCGGCCTCCACGCCATCGGCGACCTGGGCGCGGACACCCTGCTCCTCGATGACGGTTTCCAGTACCTCAGGCTCCGCCACAGGCTCGACGTCGTGCTCGTCGACGCCACCAAACCGTTCGGCAACGGCCACCTCATCCCGCGCGGAACGCTGCGCGAACCACGCCGCCATCTGAAACGCGCCAGTTACATCTTTATCACGCGTTGCGACGCCTCGGACAACGCCGAGTTGATCGAGCACCTGCGCCGCTATAATCGCGTCGCGGAAATCATCGAGTGCGCCCACGAGCCGCGCTACCTGGTCAACGCCGTCAGCCAGCAGAAAAAACCGCTCGAATTGCTCCGCGGCAAATACGTCGGCGCCATCAGCGGCATTGCCGGACCGGAAAGCTTCGAGGAAGGCCTCAGGCGTCTGGGCGCGATGATCGACACGACACGCCGGTTCACCGACCACCACGGCTACACCGAGGACGAGGTGTACGGATTCATCGAGCACTGCGAACGCCGCGACTGCGACCTCATCGTCACCACGGAGAAGGACTATGTCCGCTTCCCCCGCCTCCCGTACACCGATCTGCCGGTCTTTTATCTGCGCATGCAAATCCAGATCCTCAGCGGCCACGATGCCTGGGAACGCATGATCGACCGCATCAGCACCGGACGCCTCGCCGCACCCCGCCACGCCGCCGGCTTCGTCCCGGCCTCAGCCGGGTTTTGAAGATTGTGCGAACACACCAATTCACACCCGGCTTCGCGTTTGCGCCTCGCGACGCGACTCCAACCCAACTGTTTTGCGCACAGATTCTCAGTTGGAGTACCGGCTTCAGCCGGGCGCGAAGCCTGGTGCGAAAAGAGCGTTCCGCAAAACGCTGCGCTTCCGCCTGAAGGCGGGACTCCAACCCGACGGCGTTTCGCACAGGTTTTCAGTGGGAGACCGGCTTCAGCCGGGCTTCACATCATGGAGCGGAAGAGGATTCCGCATGACGATGCCGGCTGCGGCTGAAGCCGGTCCATTCCACCGCGTTCGCTCAACAGCCTTTTTGAACCTGCTAATGATCGGGGCCGGGCGCCGCGTGCGCCGCCCCGATCAGTTTTCGCTTTGTCACAGGCGCGGACTTCAGCTATCAAAGCGAAAACCAGCCACCCACACAACCCCCATGAACCACCGACTCATTGGCCTCTGCTGCCTCATGGCAGCCAGCACACTCACCCTCCGCGCGGACTTCGTGACGCTTTGGGAGTTAGGCACCGACAACGGAAGTCAGGCCGATTTTTCTCTCGAATCCGGCGGCGCCAATCCGCCTCCGGGCATCGTTTCTTTCCCCGATGAAGTGCCTCCGGGATCCGAAGGCGACATCAATTTTGTCCTCGGCGGCCGGGACGACGACTATTATTTCGCCGGCCTCTATCCGGATCCGATCGGCCTGGTCGAAGAGGACGAGCCGTGGAAAGCGTTCGAACGAGCACTGGTCCCCAGTGACCCTGGCAACCGCATCCACTTCATCCTCGACGAATTTCAGGCGGCCGCCACCAACCGGCTCCGGTTCACGGTCGACACGTACGGCCTGGGCGCGAACGCCGGCGAAAGCTCCCACGACCTCCAGTTCCTCGTCAACGGCCATGAAATCCACGCCCAGGCCGGCATCACCTCGCCGACCCTCTTCGAGATCACCGTCTCGGCGGGCGCCGTCGAGGCGGTCGAGGGCGAGAATATCTTCGAAATCTTTCGCTCCGGCGGATCAGGCGGCGCGTGGATTCAGTTCGACTACATCCGCGCCGAAGTGGACACCGATATCTGCGGTGACCCGATATGCCAGTTCACCGCCTCGGCTATCGAGGTCGCTCCGGGAAAGCCGGTCACACTCAACTGGATCGCCTCGCCCTCGTCCGCGCTCGTCCTCAATCCGGGCGCCATCAACGTGACCGCCATGACCACCAACGGCCTCGGCTCCATCGAACTCGTCCCGGACGACACGACGACTTACACGCTGACGGCCACCCTCGGCGCCGCGGTCCAGACGCTGGATGTCACCGTCACCGTCCCCCGCATCCAAAGCTTCGCCGCCAACCGTGTCAGCCTGTCGCATAACGAATCCGTGACCCTGTTCTGGCACGCCCAACCGCAGGCCACACTGTCGATCGACCAGGGCGTCGGACAGGTCAATGCCCAGACCGACGCGGACGGCTTCGGCCAGATCACCGTGAGCCCGGGCAACCAGGAGCGGACTTACACCCTCACCGCCACACGCGGCGCCGGCAGCGCCACCGCCTCCGTCACGATAGGCCACGATGAATTCGGCATCCTCTGGAACCTGGGTGTCGACGACGGCAGCCAGGCCGATTTTATCCAGGAAGTCGGCGGCACCAGGGAGCCTCCAGGCAGCGCTTCGGCGCTCGATGACGATTATTATTTCGCGGGGGTTTATCCCGATCCGATCGGCGTCGTCTACCAAAGCGAAAATCCCGCCACCAACTTCGAACGCGCCGTCACCAGCGGTGGAACGACCACCCGGATCCATTTCAGCCTCTCCGAGCCGCCGCCCCCGCCGGACAGCCAGGTGCGCCTGACGGTCGATTTGTTTGCTGGCGGATGGTGGGACGCGGCCACCAACCTGGGTGGCGCGGGTTTCGGCATCCATGATGTCGCCATGAGCGTCAATGGCATCGAAATCTGGAGCGAGTTCGACATCACCTTCGATACCCTGGCCGAGTCGACCTTCACCGCAGGCAGCGTGAACCTGACATCCGGCGAAAATGTCCTCGAAATCATCCGCACCGGCGGAATCGTCAACGACGACCCCGCCAATGGCGCCTGGATCCAGTTCGATTACCTGCTCGCCGAAATCAATACCAACGTCGCCGCTCCCGCGCTCCCACCGGTCATCACCGCCGTCACCCGCGATCCAGGAACAGGCGCGCTCACGCTCACCTGGACCTCCCTGCCCGGCCAGCTTTTCCTCGTCGAGTCCTCCAATAACCTCGTCGCCTGGCCCGACCTCGCCACCGGCTACCCGACCGGTGGCGCCACCGGAACCACCACCAGCTTCACCCACGAGCCCGCCGCGACCGATACCTC
>CAZYHO010000232.1:0-7543 GCA_964647495.1 uncultured Akkermansia sp.
GCTTGGGTGGGACGCGATCCTCCGGGCGCGTCAGCGGTTGCCGGGTGCAGGGGATCGCACAAGGGGGCTGTCCCCGTTCCGTCTCTTCTCTGTCTCGTTTTTGATCGGCTCGCTGCCACGCCGAGGCACGCCTCGCGGGCGGCTACCGGCCCGGCACTCGGGGTGCGACCCGCCAGCGGATGAAGCCGGCGGTTTCCAGGAGGGGGAGTCCGCGTTCCAGCACCAGGCCGCCGTCGTGGGTAGCCGTGCCCGATGTCTCCGCCGGGCCGATCTGCGTCCAGTTTCCGAGATCGGCGGAAAACTCCAGTGCCACGGTAACCGCATCGGTGCCGGGCACTCGCGCCTGCCGCACGGTGACATGGCCGTCGCTCCAGTCCCAGGTGGTGGGAAATCCACCCAGCGCATATGCGACCGCGTCCTCGTCCGCGGCCAGAGGCAGGCTGTCGCTTGTTCCCGGCGAGCCGCCGGGCGACACACTGGCCCGCCAGGATCCGGGCTGGTTCAGGTCGGCGGCGGCCAGGCCGGCGAGCAGGGTGAGGCTCCAGCCCCGTCCGTCGGCGGCCTCCGGCCAGGGCGTGGTGTCCGAAAATGCCACGGCGAGGAGCACGGCGCCCGCGGCGTCCAGAAGCGTCAGGGTGTCTCCGCTGTTACCGAGGCGGCCGGTATAGGCGCCGGCCACCGGCAGACCAGGCCCGTAGCGCCGGGCGAAAGCGGCGGTGTCATGCGCGACTACCAGCCGCTCACCGGGCGCGATCGACCAGAGGTCGCCCTCGTCGAAAGAAAACGCCGCTCCCCCGCCGTCCGCGCCGCGCACGAACCGCAGCCCGCTCAGGCTGATTTTCTGGGGGCCGATGTTGGCGAGTTCGATGAACTCGAAGAGGTTCGCGTCCGTGAAGCCGGCGGCGATATCCTCGGGCGTCGGGTCCGCCGGATGATAGTGGATTTCCGAAATCACGAGGTTTTCCGCCGTGGCCGGAACCGCATCGGTCACGTAAAGCGCGGTGACCGGCGCGCTCCAGCGCGAGTTCGAGACACGGGTGCGCGCGGTCAGCTTGAGATCGCCGGTGAGCGTCAGTTCCGGGCCGGTCTGCGCGCCCGAAGCGATCGCGCCGCCCGGCGCCCGCGGATCGCCGCCACCGCCGAGGAAATAAACCGTGCCCTGAGAGGCGGCGAGCGTGACTGTCCGGCCCGCAGCCACGATCCCGGATGGCGCGCTGAGGGTGGGTGGCGGAGCGTATTGGCCGTCCACCCAGTCCGCCCGCTGGCGGAGCCAGCTTTTCATCTGGGCCAGCCGGTTGCGCCAGGCCGCCGCGCTGGAAATCCCCTGCTGCACCGCCTTGGCCTCCGTGATGTCCGCCGCCTGTTCGTCGATGACCGCGGCCATGCCCTCGTTGCTCATCGCCCCGGTCCGGAAGGCGAACCACCGGTCGATGTAGAGTTGCATGAAATCGGGATCGTTGAAAAGCCGCTGGTACCAGATCTGGTTCGAGCGCCAGCGCAGATCGCCGCCGGGGGCGCCGCCGATGTGGTAACTCGACCAGTTGTAATCCCATGTCGGTCCCATGCGCAGCCGCCCGTCGTCCCCTTTCCACGGAAACATGGAAAGCAACATCCCGTCGCCATTCCTGGTGAGTTCGTTGAAAATGAAATACTCCGCGAAATCGCGCTCGTCCAGCCACCGGCGGTACCCTTCGACCGGATGGCGCCAGAGAGAGTTATTGTATAACACGTCCTCGAATTCCCTGAACCATCCTTCGATGGCCGCGCGCTGGACGGGCGTGATCACATAACCGCCCGGATTGTCGAAATTCAAAAACCCGTTGCTCTGCCGGGGCAGGTCGTCGCCGAGCGCCGCGGGCTGGTTCGGCACGGATTCCTGGATGCGGTTCGGCCCCGCGGTGCGGAAAAACTGCGGCGTCGTCGCGCCATTGGGGGCGGGCCAGCCGTCCTCGGGATGGGGATCCATGCGGTTGAGGTTCAGCAACCAGCCGCCGCGCGTCCCCTCGGGATTCAGGCGTTCGAAATCCAGCCGCTCCGCTCCCCGGGACACTTTTTCCATCACCGCGTAGACCCCGCGCCGGTCTTGCAGCGAAACCTCGCCGCCGTCCTCATTGACAAATACCTCCACCCAGCGAAAACGCGGCGCGTAGCGGCCGAGACGGCGGCTCAGATCGTACACGAACGTATTGAAAAGCAGCGTCGGATCCTTGTTCTCGTCCGGATCGGGATAATAAAGCACCCAATCCGAATGCGCGGGCATCCCGAGGATCGGAAGGTCGAGTTCCTCGTCCGCCTCGTCCCATGTTTCCACGTTGTAGGTTTTCTGCCGCCAGGTGCTGGAATAAGCGCCGCGGCCGCGCACCCCGATGCGGCTGAAGAATTGCGGCGTCCGCGCCGGGGACGCGCCGCCTTCGTGGCGCTCCCAGCCGATCCAGACCGCGCTTTGCCGCGGCACCTGCTGGACGCCGGATCCGTCGCCACTCCAGCCTTTTTGAGGGATGATTCCACCGGCGAAGTTATCAATAACCAGCACCGGGAGCGGCGAGGTGTAGGCGGCGAAATCGGGAGCGAGTTTGACCCACGCCGCCCGGCTGGCCTGGCTGGACCGGCCGTTCTTTTCCGCCCAGGCCCTGACTTGCGTGCTGGCCGCGATGGTCAACGGGCCGTCATAGGTCCGGGGTGATTCGTTGTTGAGTTGATACCTGATTTCCGCGCCGGGAGTGACAGTCGCCAGTTCCACGTTGATCGGCGTGACGAGCAGACCCGGAGGCTGGGAAAACGTGACGCGGGCCGGCCGCGGCGGCGTGGGATCGTTCGGCGCTCCCGGCGTAGGGCTTGCCAGGTAACCCGCCAGCCCCGGATCGGCGCCGATCAGGCCGTAACTCACGTCGTCCTCCTGCGGCGGAAAGGCCGGTGAAAATTCATGCATCATGCCGGAGGGACCGGTCAGGGCGAGATACTCCCCTTCCCTGCCGAGGCGGAAATTTCCATGCCACTCGCCGTCCACCGGCGCGCGGTCTTTGCCGGAGAGAAACACGAGCCGGTAGCCGCCGGCCGGCAATGCCACCGCCGGCAGCGCCCACTGCTGCGGCCGGGACGGATTGTCTGTCAGATAATATCCGGCCAGCGAAATACCAGCCGCAGTGGGATTGTGCAGCTCCAGCCAATCGGATAACTCCCCGTCCTCGTCGGCAAGACCCGCGTGGTTGGACGCAAGAAACTCGTTGATGACCAGATGATCCGCCGGCCGGAGCACGGAAACCGTCACGGTCCTCTCCGTGACACCGTGCTCGTTGGTGGCGGACAGCGTGTACGTCATGGTATCCACCGGATTCACCACACGCGCGCCCTCGCCGGACACATCGTCGCCGTCGAGCCGCACGGAGTCCGCGCCGCTCACGGACCAGGACAGAGTCGCCTCACCGCCCGTGGCAATCGCGGCCGGTTCGGCCGTGAAAACGGTGATCTCCGGCGGGTTCTTGATCCCGAGATATGCCTCCGCCCGCCGCCGCAACACCGCCTCATCGAGACTCACATCGTAACAAACCACACGATGGATCGTGCCTACCATGCCCTCGCCGCCCGTGGGATTGGACCCAAGCCACCCCTGCCCGGTCGGCAGGCCGAACGAAGCGGTGACACCGCCGCAAGTGCCGGCCAGCATCCCGTTGAGATAGAGCCGCATCGTGCCCGCGCCATCCCACACGTATGCCAGATGGACCGGGGCCAGGGGAGTCGGCACCGGAGGACTGAAAAGATAATCCGCCACTCCAAGCTGGGTCAGGCCGAGCTGGTCGGTCGTTTGATACTGCTGGAGCCGGAGATTGCTGGTGGCATTCACGCCGACGGCCAGGTACCCGCTGCGCACACCACCGGCCCCCTCGACGATGCACTCGAACGTGCCGTCGCCGTCGATCGCCCCGAAATGAAACGGCCGGCCCGCTCCACCAGAAAAAACCGCCGCCTCCGTCAGTCTCGCGGCGGGCGTCAATCCCGCGGCGCTGTCGGCCTCCACGACCGCGTCGTATTCATCCAGCGACGCCACGGCCTCGATGCCGCCAGAAAACCCGGCGGCGGCCACACAGGCCACCACCGCCGCTGCCACCCGCGAAAGCGGTCCGTTTCGTCCGGATCTTCGTCCGAATGGATCGCGGCGGCAGCCGTTGCGGATGGCCATCAGGAAATCCGGCGCGAACGGCGCGCGATCAATCCCAGGCCGGCAAGAGCGGCCAGCCCGGCGGCGCCCGGCTCGGGAATCGCGACGAAAGCGTTGTAATGAGCAAGGACTTCCGCATCGCCCAGCGCCGCGCCATAACTGGCGAAACCGTAAATGGTGCCCGGCAGAATGTCGAAGTACGCCGACGTGTCAGGATTCCATCCCGCGCCCAGCCCCTGCTCGCCGGTCAGGGCCAGAGCGAACCCCGCGAAAGTGTGGCCCAGCACGCCGTTGGCGTAAACCTTGGTATCGGCGCCATCGTATGTGAATACGACGTGTGCATCCACGTTGGCGGGCGAGGCGATCACCGTGACATGATCGGCCACACCGAACGCCGTGACCCCGATCATTCCCGTGTTGTTCCACTGCTCCAGCTTCAGCCCCTGCCGGCCGTTGGCGACCGATTGCGTGCCGATAAACGCGGAGGAGACGGCCCCATCGGCATCGGGATCGGCATTGAACACGAACTCGAAGGTACGCGGAGCGTTCACGGCAAATGTCCCGACATCAAAAAGAATCGGTGAACTCACGGCAGTGAAATTCGTGGCCACAGAAGCGGTCCCGGCGGCCACCTCGGATTGCCACATCGTGAGCGTGGCGTGCGCGGATATGGGCAGGATTCCCGCAATCGCGGCGACAACGAAGGATTGACGTTTCATGGATGCTGTATCGTGGATGATTTTCGGTTGATTGTATCGGGAGGAGCGGCGGGAATTTCAGGCACTAAAATCAGTTTGATCGTCGTCACAAGCTCAAAGTGGCAATTCTTTGACACGGAAATACAACTGCGCCGCGCCGGCCACGGGCGGTGCAAAGGTGTGCGTGGTGAGCGCACCAGTGGCCGTGATGCCGGATGCCACCACCGCTCCGAAATCGGCCAGAGTGGCCGAGTAATTGATCTCGTATGACCTCCCGGCGGTCGAAGTCCAGCCCAGGACAAGTTCACCCGTGGCGGGATTGCGGCTGAATGACGTGATGCGCAGGTCACCGGCGGGCGGCACAGGCGGCCCGCCACCGAAGAGAGCCGCCGCGTGCCCGGCCAGCTCCTCCGCGCTCAGCGCGCCGGCATACGCGGCGAAGCCGAGCACATGGCCGTCCATCCGGTCGAAAAATGCTGTGCCTCCGGCGTTGATGATGGTGGCGGCAACGCCGAGCCCCTGTGGCCCAGTGCCATTCAACGGCACATCGAAGGTGTGTTCCAACCCGCCATTCACGTAAAGATTGGTGGTGCTGATACCGTCCGACGCGTATACGATATGCACATCCTCGTAAAACGGGGAAGCCGTGAAGGAAGTGTGATCCGCTACACCGTACACCGTGAGCCCGAGAACCCCGGTGTCGTTCCATTGCTCGAATTTCAACCCCTGATTGCCGGAGCCTCCCAGTCCGAGCAGCGCGCTGGACCCTACTCCATCACCGCCATTGACGATGAATTCGAAGGTGCGGGCGTCGGCCAGCGCGCCCACATCGATGACCGCTCCGTCTTCACCGCGCACCGGGTCCAGATGGAGGGCGGCGGGAGCGGTTCCCGCATTGGCTGCGGTCAGCCACTGCGTGAACGAGTAGGCGCCTCCGTCCTCGGCGAACGCCTGGTAGTGCGCGGCGATTTCCTCCTCCGACAACTCCTCGCCGTAACTTGCGAATCGGAATATCTCCCCATCCAGCCGATCGGCATAAGAAAACCCCGGTTCAGCGACAGTTACGGCCGCTCCCAGAGCGATCTCGCCTTGGAGCATGAGCGGCGTTCCAAAGAACGTGTGCTGCCATTCGCCGTCCACATACAATTCCGTGTCGAGCCCATCCGATACGTAAGCGACATGGCAGACCCGGCCGGCCACGAACGGAATGTCGGAGCTGATATCGGTCACGCCAAAGTTGGTGATGCCAAAAAGCCCGGTGTTGTTCCACTGCTCGAACTTCAACCCCTGCCTGACCGGCGCCCCGGCCGAACCGGTCCGCCCGAGCAGCGCCTGGGAGATGCCACCCTCGCCGGCCAGCACCACGAACTCAAAAGTGCAGGGCTCGCCGGCCAGCTCGCCGACATCCACCATCACCGGCGCCAACCCCGATACCGGAGTGAACACAGTGGTCTCCGGCGCCGTGCCCGCCGCCACCGCGCCCTGCCAGGCCGCCAGCGAGATCGTGGCGTTGTTCTGCTCATAGGCATTGAAGTGGGCCGCGATTTCCTCGGCCGGCAGGGCCTCTCCGAAACTGGCGAAACCGAAGATGAGTCCGTCCAGCGGGTCTCCGTAGACGGCGCCGGCCACGACCTCGAAGTTCGAGGAAATGGCCCCCAGCCACTGCATGTCGGTCCCGGTCAACGCAAGACCGTCGAAGGTGTGCCCCAGTTCGCCGTTCACATACAGCAGTGTGTCCGCGCCGTCGTAAACGAAAACCACTTGAGCCCACTCGTTGAACGGACTGGGCGCCGCCGAGGTGTGATCGGCCACGCCATAGTTGGTCACTCCCAGGCTTCCGGTGTCGTTCCACTGCTCGAACTTCAGCGCCTGCAGGCCTCCGAACCCCATCAGGGCGCCGGATCCGCCCGCATCCCCGGCATACACAATGAACTCGAACGAGCGCGGCCCGTCCAGCGAACCGACGTCCCAGATCACCGGCTGCTGCCAGGAAACCGGCGGCCCATCGACATCCGCGATGTACGTCGAGGACGGCGCCGTTCCCGCCATGACGGCGGTCTGCCACTCGTCCAGCCCGGCGAGGGACTTCGCCGAAACAACACAAGTGAAAATCAGTGCCGGAATTAATAGTACTCTCATGATTCAATCTCTGATAGGCGTGCCGCGTCCATCGTCGTGAAGGGCATCGCGAAAAACGAAAGCAGGATGCGTGCCCGCCGCGCCGATCATCGAATCCGCAGCGATCAGACCCCAGATGGTGTTTTAATGGAACCAGAACACCCTCGACAAGCAAAAAACCACATCCACATCCACTTCAACCGAAGCCGGCAGCGTCATGCGGAATCGGCTTCCGCCCCTTGGTCTGCACCCCGGCAAACCCGGTTTTCCACCTGTTCCCCGTGCCAAAAACAGTTGATTCTGAACACTGAATACTGAATACCCTGTTCCCCGATCCCTGCCCTCTGCCCTCTGCCCTCCAGCCGGATCCTGTGCGACACCCGTTTAAGTCCCGCCTTCAGGCGGAAGCGCAGCGTTTTGCGGAACGCTCTTTTCGCGCCAGGCTTCGCTGCCCGGCTGAAGCCGGGACTCCAACTGAAAGGCTGCGCCAGGATGGTTGCGGGTTGGAGTCCTGTGCTTGCTTTCGGACATTGTTGCTGGACGCGCAGCTTCGGGGTGGGGCGTGACCTCC
>CAZYHO010000233.1:0-7541 GCA_964647495.1 uncultured Akkermansia sp.
CAGCCTTCTTTTGCTGGTCAACGAGGAGCCAGTATTGCTGCTTCACCGCGTCGCTCCGGCCCTTGTCGTAGCCCTCGGTGAAGGATTTCTTGACCTTCTTGTCCTGGGCGTAATTGAGCGTTTCACCCAGCAGGAGGCCGCCGCCAGCGCCGGCGGCCGTGATGAGCGGATCGCCGTCGCTGAGATGGTTGGCGAGCGCGGCTCCGCCCGCCGCTCCAAGGACGTTGGTGGCGAGACGGGATGTGCTGGCGCACGAGCACAACGCGAGGGCGGAAGCGGACAGTAGAATGGATAGATATGGGATTCTCATGGCAGTGTGGGATTGGCGGTTGAGTCGGCGGAGGAATGTTCCGCCCCGGTGGCGATGCCTTCGATGAGGTCGCCGTGGGCTTTGAGTTGGCGCGCGCGGCGCTCGAAGTGTTCCCCGCTGGTGCTGCTGCAATAGAGCATCTCGGGCGAGGCGATGTTGTGGACGGTCCCGCAGAGCGGGCGCGGAGTGTCGAGGTGGAAGTAGGTGAAAGCGGCGAACTTCCGGCCCGGCTGTTGGTCGGGCAGCGGATAGCCCATGATGCGCTGTTGCGTGATCTCCGGCAGTTCGATGTCCTGCGCGATGTCCTCAAGGTCGGCGCGGTCGTTCTGTCGCAACAGGATGAACTGGCGGCTGTTGCCGAACACCGTGGAGCGGATGCGGGATTCTTTGAACCGCGCGTATTGCTGCACGATGCTGACGGTCCAGCAGTTGAACTTGCGCATCTGCGCGTAGCTCTCGCGGACGATTTTCTCGCCTTCGGGAATGTCGAGAAACCTCGCCACCTCCTCATAGATGATGCGCTTCCGCTGCGAGCGAGGCAGCGTCACAAGGTGCTGGCGCGTGTGATGAGTGATGAGGAAACCGGCGGCGGCTTTGAGTTCGGGCGCGGATTCGGGGATGCAGCCGAGTTCAAAGTGAACGATCCGCCCATGCAGGGACAGGTTGGTTTCGCCATCGAACAGCGGGCCGTAAAGACCGTTGCGGCACCACGGCTGAAGCAAGGTGGCGATTTGCCGGATGGCATCCTTCTCCGCGCCGTGCGCCTCCAGGTGCATCAGTTCCTGAAGCATCTGGTGCGTCGGGTATTCGGACGGATGGAACGAGGCGAAGGCGAGATTGCGCACTTCCCGGCTGCTGCCGGGTTCTTTCAGGTAGCGCAGGACTTCGCTTTCCGAAAAGCTCTCCAGATAGGATTGCGCTTCGTCGCGGTGGGCTTCGGACCAATCGCGGAAATCCGCGAAGGCTTCCAGCGATGACGTGCCGGGCGGCAGTTTGTCGCGCCGGTAAGCCATGAGCGCCACAGCGTGGCGGGCGATGGGAACCAGCTTTTGCGGATGACGCTGGCACCAGTCGTTGAAAGCGTCGTCATAGAGCTGATTAAGATAACGGGCGATCTGCGCCTGTTGCAGCCGTTGTCGGTCTTCATCGGCGGGAAGCCCCACCATCCGGGCCACGAGTGCCGTAGCCGTGGAAAGGTGGAGCGGCGTCAACGGCAGCCCGGCGGTGTCCAGATAGTTCAGTGTGTGCGTGCCGTCGGGCTGGAGAATGATCGGCTCCGCGCCGGGTTCCACGGTCTTGGTGTAGATGCCGTAGGAAAGTCCTTCTTCGATCAACACGGTGTAATCGAAGTAGAGTTCCGTCTGTGAGAGCAGGTCGCACATGGTGACGGATTTCCCGGCCCCGCTCATGCCGAGAACCACGGCGTGCTGCGGCGTCTGCGATCCACCCCCGCCAAGGAAGGTGCGCAGGCCGACAAGATTGTCGGCGTTGCCATCATAGAGGGCTTCGGCTCCGTCGAGATGGCCGGTGAAGGTCGCGCTGATGGGAAGCAGGTCGGCCAGGTAGGAGTGTTCCGCGTAGAGATGGCGACAGGTGTAACGTCCCCACAACCAGCCGGGCCACGTCTGGAAATACAGTTTGCGCGTGGTCGCGGGCAGGCTGCTTTCCACATACTGAGCGCCGTTCATGGAGTTCACCGCGTTCTTGAGCGCAGTGGCTTTGGCGGACACTCCGGCCTTGGTCTTGTCCCATATATGGATGACGAAAAGTGCCTGAAAGGGCAGCGTGTGCCCCTGCATGAGCGCGGCAATTTTGCGCTCCTTCTTCTGCATGGCCGTCAACAAAGAGACCTTCTTCTCGCTGGCGTAATCCCCGGCAAGGCGGTCGTGGGCTTTTTCCTCACGGGTGATTTCCGAACGCACGGAGAGCGGCTCGACATTGACCGTGATGGCGTAGTCCAGCAGCCGCAGATGGGTCAGCCGGTGGATGATGCCGGGAAAAGTCACACGCGGCCAGCGGCTCATCACGAGGATGGAATGGTAATGTCCATCCATCCAGAAACCACCGTCAGGCGAGGCATGGCCTTCGCTGTGCCAGCAATTTTCCTGAATGGAAAGCTGCGGCTCAAAGGTGCTGGACGGATCGAAATCAAAACGATCCGCGAACGATGGATTGAGGAAACGCGCGTAGTGCCGGTAGTGATCTTCATCTCTCATGGCGTGAAGCCTCGCGCCCTGTCCGCTGAAGATGTTGCTTAGCGTTTCTCCAACGTGGACGAACTCCTGCTGGAGTTGGTCAAGCAGGTGCTCGTAGTGCTGGCTCAACGCGGCGCGGGACAGGCTTGACGAGGGCGAGCTGTCGATTTTCCGACTGATCCACAGGACCAGCCGCTGACGGCGCAAGCGGCGTTCGGTCATCGCCGTCCAGTAACGAGTGAAGCGCTCGTTGCGCACCCGACGCGTCCAGACGTTTGCCGCGTTTTGGGTTTCGTCGTGATAGCGCAGCAGCTCCTGCCGGTAGTCGGAATCACAATACCACTGCACTTGCAGGCGTTGATGATCGCCCAGCGAAGCCAGCAGCAGGCTGAGCTGGTCCTGAAATCCGTTCAGTTCGGACGTGGCGACATTGGCAAGATCGGGAGGTTCAAAGACGAAACCTTTCGCAACGGCTCCTCCGTGACGGAGGCTGCCATAGACAATGAGGTCGCGGACAAAGTAACCGTTGGGCGCGTTTTCAGAGATGGAGTTAGTCTTGTTCATCGGCGGTGAGCGGGTGTTCGGGTTGAGCGGTGGGATCGGGGCTGAATCCCGCGCCATGCAGCCAGCCGTCCAGCAGGTCGCGGTCGTAACCGGGCGGCTTGCCCTGCCGCAGTCCGAAGACGTAGAGCAACGAAAGCGTCAGCGGCACGGCGGCGAGTGCCGCCGACGCTCCCAAGCTCCAACGCAGCGCACTGAAGCAGAGCAGCAGCGTAATCACGGCGGCGAACACGCCGCCCGTGACGTGCCAGAACAGATTGCCCTCCAGTCCCCAGGTGCGGCCTGACGAGTCGTCCGCACTGTTGGTTTCCGTCAGGCGCAGGTCTGACGTTTGGGTCTTCATTCAAAAGCCCCCACGTCCACGGTTGAGCCATCAAGGCCGAAGGCGGTGAAAAGCGCCTTCACAATCACCGGCGCACCCGCGATGATGAGGCCGCCGATGATGGAGAGCTTGCCTGCGTCCGTGTCGCCACGGCGGATGGCGAAGCCGCCGCCCACCACGCAGATGGTTCCGAAGATGAAACCGATGAGCATCACGATGCCCATCGCTTTGCTGGCCCCTTCGGCGAGTCCTCCGGCTTGGGCGAGAATCGGAGACGTTTTGGAGAGTAGGTTTAGATATGTTGCATTCATAGCGTCCCCGTTTTACCACCGCTCGCGCTGACCTCCGCTCTCGATCGGGAGCATGAATGGCCTCTGTTTGGTGGATGATGGGCTTCATCAAATTATGAAGTCCGATCCCATCACCGAAACCCGCCGTGAGCTGCTGCTGAACCTTGAAGCTCACCTCCTTGAAAATATCCGTGGCCAGAACACGGCGCTTGTCCGCATGGCGTCCGTGCTTCGGCGCGGCGAGCTTGGCTTGTGTTCACCCCATCGTCCGAAGGGCAGCTTTTTGCTGCTTGGCCCCACGGGCGTTGGAAAAACGGAATCCACCGTGGTCTTCACCCGCTACCTGATGGGCGACGACCGTCTGTTCCGCTTCGATATGTCGGAGTATCAGACGCAGGACAGCTTGAGCCTTCTGCTCGGAGCGGACAGTCAGGAGCGCGGCAATCTCGGACGGTGCGTGACCGGCGCGGAGAGGGGCACGCTGCTGTTTGACGAGATCGAGAAAGCCCATCCGCGCATCATGGATGTGTTCCTGCAAATTCTCGACGCGGGCCGCGTGACGTTCGCGGACGGCTTCACGGCGGATTTGAGCGGCTTCTACATTGTCTTCACGTCAAACATCGCGTCGAGCGAACTGCTGGATTGGCAGCACTCCAGTTTTGCGACGATGGAGCGGCATGTCCTGACCCGCGCCCAGCAGTGGCTGCGTCCTGAACTTTACGCCCGCATCACGGAGAAACTCGTGTTCCAGCGGCTGAGCTATGAAGTGCAAACGGACATCGCACGGCTGATGCTGACGCGGCATCTGGCGATGCTGGAGGCGCGAGGCCACTGTCTGGTGGCAGAGCCGAACGTGCTGCCGTTTCTCATCCGGCACGGCTTTCATCCGCGCTTGGGCGCTCGCCCGTTGCGTGACGCCATCGAGCGTCTGGTGGGGGATGCGGTGGCGGCCAGTTTGTTGAACGGCGGAAGCGGAAGCGGTTTTCTGCTTGTTGAAGATGACCGCCTCCTGCGGGTGAAGGCGAAGGAGTTTTCCGCCGTCGTAGTCCCGTCACAGTCAACCTCCCCCAACCAACTATGACAACATGGGAGTCAATCCAAGCCGGGTTCTGTGTCGCGGGGAAGCTCTTTCGCCAGATGGGGCGGGAACAGTTCGGCATGGTCCACTTCGAGGACAATGCCGAGCACCAGAAACTGCACGTCGGACACGGGTTCCTCGCCCTCTTCGATCTTGGCGATGTCATCCGCGCTGCAATGCCAGCCGCGTTCTCCCAGCTTGGCCGCAAGCTGGGCATGCGTCCATCCCTTGTCCGTGCGGAGCTGGCGGACTTTTGGGCCAATCAAATTCTTCTCACTCATAAGCAAGGAGTGTCGTGGGCTGCCATCCGGGGCAAGGGGGCATCCGGTAATGGGTGCATTAAGGCGAAATGTGCCCCCTCGCCCCGCATAGCCGGGCAAGGCGGCTCCTTATCTTTCCATACAATTCTCAATTTCCAATAAAACGATGAACGACTTTTTTGTGACCAACCCCGACTACAGGGAATTTCTTGCAGAATTAACCCGCCGTGTCCAGTCGGCACGAGTGACAGCCGGGCGTGCCGTCAACCGCGAACTGGTAACGCTCTATTGGGACATTGGGCGGGGCATCGTGGAGAAACAGCGCACCCAAGGCTGGGGCAACGCGGTGGTGGAGAAGCTGGGGACGGACCTGCGGCGGAAGTTCCCCGGCGTGACCGGCTTTTCCGCCGACAATCTCTGGCGGATGCGCCAGTTTTATCTGGAAGGCACGAGCGCGGAGTTGCTGGCGCTTCTTGATCCCTCTGTGGTTGGGCCATTTCTGGAACAAGCTGTTCCAGAAATGGCCGGACAAGGGAAAAGCGAGATTCTGGAACAAGCTGTTCCAGAAAGACAGGGGACGGCTGCGCGTGAGCTGATGGCGCTGGTTCCGTGGGGGCATCACGTCGAACTGATGAAGAAAGTGAAGTCCCCGGACGCGCGGCTGTTCTACCTGCGGGAAACGGCTCGCTTCGGCTGGAGCCGCGCTGTGCTCCTCCACCAGATCAAGGCGAGCACGTTCGAGCGTTCGTTGCGGGAGAAGAAAACCCACAACTTTGAAGTGGCCTTGCCGGACGACATGGCCGAGCAGGCGGATGAGATGCTGAAAAGCCGCTACAATCTGGAGTTCCTGGGCCTGAAGCAGCGGATGAGGGAACGGGACTTGGAGCAACGGCTGATTGAGCGGGTTCAGCAGTTCATTCTGGAATTGGGTTACGGCTTCTGCTTCATCGGACGGCAATACCGGCTGGCGCTGGGGGAAAAGGAATACTTCGTGGATCTCCTGTTCTACCACCGCTTCCTGAAAGCTCTGGTGGCCGTGGATTTGAAGGTGAGAGGGTTCGAGCCGGAGCACGCGGGCAAGATGGACTTCTACTTGAATGTGCTGAATGAGAAGGAACGCGCGCCGGATGACCGCCCCTCCATCGGCATCATACTGTGCGCGGAAAAAAGCGATGTGGAAGTCGAGTTCGCTTTGAAATCCAAGACGAATCCTATCGGAGTGGCGGAATACCGGCTTCAGGATGATCTTCCGGCTGAGTTCCAAGGGAAACTGCCAACCGCCGAACAGCTTGCGGACGTGGTGCGCGGGGCATTACCCGGAGACAAGTAGCGGCAAGCGTGTTGTCGAAAGCACCATGTTACAGCCGTTGAGTGACATATACGAAAGTTCCCAGCAACAGGTAAATCAATGCGATGATGACAATCACCTTGAGCAGCTTCACGGCCACGATTTTCAGCCAGCGCCGGTTTCTCTCACGGGTGGTGATGCGACCCGTGGCATGGCAAAGCTCGCAGTCGGTGGACCACTCCGAAACCGGCTCGCCGTCGCAGACCTGGCACGGGCCATCGGGTTCTTCATCCTCCCTCCAGCGGTGCATCCGTCCTGAACCGCCGCAGGCCGAACATTGCTGTTCTTCCTTCCATGAAGACATGCGCCCACTGCCACCGCACCCCGGACAGGGTTCCATGACCGGGCGAGAAACACGCCTGAAATGGAATCCCGTGCCCCGGCACGCACTGCAAAAGGATTCGTTATGAATCGTTCCGCTTCCCTTGCACTCCGGGCACCTGACTCCTACGGAGGTGAGCGGCGGCTTCGCACTTGTCGCGTCTTGAAGTTGCATCGGCGCTGGAAAAGGCTGGATTTTGAACCGTGCTGACGGGGTTCCCGACGATTCATTATCGACGATTTTTGACGCTGAACCAAGTGCAAACCTAAAGCCGTGCTTCCCGTAGGAACTTCAAAAGAATCCTCCCTGCCGGAACCACGGCGATACGCTCCCGTCCGGTTCAATCGGCGGCAGCAGGGTCTTCTTGAAACCGCGCTCGCAATGCACGAGCACGGCGGTGTGCTTGGGCAGGCTGCGGAGGATGTGCGGCTTGATCTTGTGTTCCTCCAGTTCCGAATAGTTGCTGCTCTGCCGCCCTCCTGAATACCCCCACGACTTCTTGATGACCTTCTTCCTGCCGAGGAAATCGGCGCTCTCGTTGGCTCCCTCCTCGTCCGCCGCGCGGAAGATCATGCGGTTGCGCAAGTTCAGCGTGAGCACGCGGGCCTTTTCCCGGCCCAGCGGCGGAATGAATGAACTGGAGGATTGAGCGGCAGCCACGACCGTGGCGCGGGCCTCGCGGATCACATCGACAGAATTGTAGTCCGACATGCCGTCTTCCGCTGCCGTCATGAAGCGCTGCGCCTCGTCCGCCCATAGGACAAGCAGGTTGTCTTCCTGCCGTTCGTGCTTCGGCTTGTCGAAGCGGCGCAGGACGTGCGTGTAGAACAGCATCTTGAGGAAGGTATTCACGTA
>CAZYHO010000234.1:0-7540 GCA_964647495.1 uncultured Akkermansia sp.
GCACGGAGCCCGCATCATCGTCATCGTCGATGACGATCGAAGCATGAGTCAGGCGATCGAGCGCCTGCTCGCGACCTCCGGCTGGATTTCGCGCTCCTGCTCGTCGGCGGAGGACTTGCTGGCCACGGCTGCGGCCGAGGACGCGGCGCTCCTGATTCTCGACATCCAGCTCCCCGGCATGTCCGGCCTGGAACTCCGGCGGCACCTCGCCGCCGATGGCATCGCCCCGCCGGTCATCTTCATCACCGGCTATGACCGGCCCGCTTTCCGTGCGGAAGCCGAGCAAGCCGGCGGCGCCTATCTCCCCAAACCGTTCCATGGACGCCAGCTCATCGACGAAGTGCGCCGGCGCCTCCACCTGCACGCCGCATGAAATCTCATGGCGAACAACCGCACGAGGCTGGCACGGTGCTTGTAGCCTCTCCAGGAGAGCCCCATCCGTCCGTCATCATCCATCGGAAGAACATCAACCTACCGCATTCAATGAAACCCATCCTGCTTTTTGCCCTCTCCGCCTGTCTCATCACGGCCGCTGCGGCCGACCCGCTGCCCTCATGGAACGACACCGCTCCGAAGCAGGCCATCGTCACGTTCGTCGAAAAAGTGACCAAGGAAGGCTCCCCCGACTTTGTCCCCGCGGCCGAACGAATCGCCGTCTTTGACAACGACGGCACGCTCTGGTCCGAGCAGCCGTTGTATTTCCAGTTCCTCTTCGTCATCGACCGTGTCAAGGCGATGGCCCATGAGCATCCCGAATGGAAGGAGCAGGAGCCGTTCGCTTCCGTGCTCAAGGGCGACATGAAAGGCGTCGCCGCCGCCGGTGAAAAGGGAGCCCTGACCATGCTCGCAGCCACCCACACCGGCATGACCACGGAAGAGTTCTCCAAAACCGTCACCGACTGGATTGCCACGGCGAAACATCCAAAAACAGGCCGGCTCTACACTGAGATGGTATATCAGCCGATGCTCGAGTTGCTCGCGTATTTGCGCGACAGCGGCTTCAAAACATTCATCGTCTCCGGCGGCGGCATCGAGTTCATGCGCCCGTGGACTGAAAAAGTCTATGGCATTCCGCCCGAGCAGGTGATCGGCAGCAGCGGCAAACTGAAATTCGAAATGCGCGACGGAAACCCGGTCCTCCTCAAACTGCCGGAAGTGAACCTGATCGACGACAAGGAGGGCAAACCCGTCGGCATCCAGACACACATCGGCCGCCGCCCGATCGCCGCCTTCGGCAATTCCGACGGCGATCTCCAGATGCTCCAATGGACCACCGCCGGCGATGGCGCGCGCTTCGGCCTGATCGTCCACCACACCGACGCCGAACGCGAATGGGCCTATGACCGCGATTCCCACGTCGGAAAACTCGACAAAGCGCTCGACGAAGCAAAGGCCAAGGGCTGGACAGTCGCCGGCATGAAGGACGACTGGGCCGCAATTTATCCGCCCGCGAAGTGAGCGGCCACGGTGTCCTTTTCTCCCCTCTCTCTTTGTCCGACCCCCGACTCATCCCTTGAAGTAAAAGGTTCATAAACCATCCTGCCATGAAAACACACATCTACACTCCACAACCCCTACGCCATCTCGGCGCCGGCATGCTCACCCTGGCGTGGCTTTGCTGCGCCGCCTCCGCCGAGGAAAGAGAGCAAGCCGCGCCTCTCGCCGAGGAGGCGTCCGGCCCGAGCGCCCTGTCCATCATGCAGCGGGCGTCCGATCATCTCGCGAAGGCGCAACAGATCTCCGTGAAAGCGGAGACCTGCCAGGAACTGCTCGCGGAGAATGGCATGATGGTGCAGACCACGAAGGACGTGGAAATCCGCTTGCGCCGCCCGGACCGCTTGCGTGTCTCCATCTCCACGAGCCGGCCTTCGCGCAGTCTCTGGTACGACGGGAAGAGCCTCGTGCTCTACGATCACCGGGGGAATTTCTACGGCAGCACTCCCACGGCGGCGGACAAGGTCGATGCCATGATCGCGGATGTGGAGCGCACGCTTGGCGTCGTGTTCCCGCTGGATGATCTCGCGCTGCCGAAGCCCTTCGTAGAAGCCGCGAGTTCCGCTACATCGAGCCTCTACCTCGGACTGGCCAAGGTAATGGGCAAGGTGTGCCACCACGTCGCCTTCCAGCACGAGGCCATCGACTGGCAGGCGTGGGTGGAAGACGGACCAAAGCCGCTGCTACGCAAGCTGGTGATCACCTATAAGCTTGATGAGGGCGCGCCGCAATACATCGCGCATTTTACCGAGTGGGACACCAGCACGGAGCTGCCGGACTTCCTCTTTGCCTTCCAGCCACCCGTCGGCGCCTCGGAAATCCAGATGCTGCCTGCCGCAAAGGAGGGTTCGGGCAAGAAGTCTCAAGAGTGAAGTGCCGCAAATTCCTCGAACCGTAATAAACCCGCCCTCCCATCAGAGCCAACACAAAGTTGATATGATAAAATCGATACTGAGTCCCTGGTCCTCCCATGCCCGATCCCGCGCCAATGTCACAGTGATGACCGGCCTTCTCCTTTCCTCCCTGCTGGCGCCACCCGTGTCGCGGGCAGACTGGCACTCGCACGGCAGCATCCATCGCTCCGCCAACATCAATGTGAGCGGCTGGCGTGGACGCCAGGTGGATGTGCACCGTGACTGGAACGTGCATCGCGATGTGGACATCGACGTGCACAATCACGACCACTTCTGGGGCGGCGTGGCCGTCGGCGCGGCCACCACCATCGCTGCGGGCGCCATCATTCGCGCCCTCCCGCCCACGCACACCACCGTGGTGGTGGCGAACCAGCCCTATCACTATTCCTCCGGCGTCTTCTACCAGGAGGCGCCGAACGGCGGTGGCTACGTCACCGTGGCGGCGCCGCTGGGCGCGATCGTCCCCGTGCTGCCTCCCGGGGCCACCGTGGTGACGGTCGGTCCGCAGTCCTATTTCTACCTCGGCGGCGCCTACTATCAGCCGCAGGGAACGGCATTCGTGGTGGTGGCGCCGCCCATCGGTGTTATCGTGCCAAACCTCCCGCCCGGCGCCACCGCATCCATCGTCAATGGCCAGACTTACTTCCTGTATCAAGGAGTTTACTACCAGCCGGTGATGCAGCATGGCGTCACGGTGTACACCACGGTAAAAATCTGAGCCGACGCGCAGCGAGATCCCGACCGCCAAGACGCAACACATCATGAAGAGAGCCTCCCCGTGTCTGAAATCGCCGCCCTCTTCCTTGCTCCCCTACCGGACCCGAAACCGACATCGAACCGTCCGATTCCCCCACTGCCTGACACCCATGAAAACATCGAACAGCCTCCGTGCCGCCTCAGTCGCCGGCCTTCTTGGCCTCTCCACCGCGCATGCGCAGAACGTAGAGGGCGGGGAGAACATGGCGGAAATCGCGAAGAAATTGAACAACCCGGTCGCCTCCATGATGAGCCTGCCGCTCCAGAACAATTTCGACTTCGGCGGCGGACCGGACGACGACGGATTCCAGTACAGGCTCAATTTCCAGCCGGTCATTCCAATCCATCTCAACGACGACTGGAAACTCATCTCGCGCACGATCGTCCCGTTCATTCACCAAGAGGACCGCATCGGCCTGGGCGACCAGACAGGCCTAGGCGACACCACCACCAGCTTCTTTTTCTCCCCGAACAAGGAAGACGGCGGCCCGATCTGGGGCATCGGTCCGATCGTCATGCTCCCGACAGCCACCGATGACTTGCTCGGCACCGAAAAGTGGGCCGCCGGTCCCACCGTCCTCGTGCTGAAACAGGCCAGCGGCTGGACGATCGGCACATTGGCCAGCCACCTCTGGTCCTTTGCTGGCGAGGATGACCGCGACCATGTGAGCCTCACTTCCCTCCAGCCGTTCATCAACTACACCACGCCGCAACACACCACGTTCGCACTCAACACCGAAGCCACCTACGACTGGAACACCGAGGAGTGGACCGTGCCGCTCAACCTGATGGTCTCGCAGCTCGTTAAAATAGGGACACTGCCGGTCAATTTCCAGATTGGCGGCCGCTACTACGCGGAAAAACCCGCCGGCGGTCCGGACTGGGGCCTCCGCTTCACCGTCACCTTCATCATCCCGGAATAACAATCCCCAAAGAACCAACAATCCGACACCATGAGTACCTTCAAATACAACCGCCTCGATAAGAACGACTGCGCCGTCCTGCTGGTGGACCACCAGTCCGGCCTGACCAACTGCGTCCAGGATTTCTCGCCGGACGACTTCAAGAACAACGTCCTCGCCTTCGCCGACGCGGCGAAATACTTCAAGCTGCCGACCATCCTCACCACGAGTTTCGAGGACGGACCGAACGGGCCGCTCGTGCCGGAACTGAAGGAGATGTTTCCCGACGCGCCTTACATCGCCCGGCCCGGCAACATCAACGCCTGGGACAACGAGGACTTCGTGAAAGCCGTGAAAGCCACCGGCAAGAAGCAACTCCTCATCGCCGGCATCGTCACGGAAGTGTGCGTGGCCTTTCCGGCCCTCTCGGCGCGCGAGGAAGGCTATGAGGTCTTCATCGTCACGGATGCTTCCGGCACCTTCAACAAGACGACCCGTGACGCGGCGTGGTCGCGCATGGAACAGGCCGGCTGCCAGCTCATGAGCTGGTTCGGCGTCGCCTGCGAGCTGCACCGCGACTGGCGCAATGACATCGAGGGCCTCGGCACGCTCTTCTCGAATCACCTGCCGTCCTACCGCTGCCTCATCACCAGCTACATGGCGGGGCAGGCGGCGGCGAAGAAGTAGAGACTTCTCATCGAACGGAAAGGTCCAGGCCATGAAATCCATCTCCTTGACCAGTGTTGTCGCGTTCGGCTTCATGCTCCTCGCTCCCGCGTTCGCGCAGGAGCAGATGTCCTATTCCTCCGTCGAACTCGCCGAACGCAACGTCCACCGCCGCGCCGTCGAGGCCGCGATCTGGGGCATCCCGATCGTCAACAGTGACCGGATGTTCCAGTCCTTCGTCCGCGATGGAAAGGGCGCGGTGAACCAGATCGCCTACTGGTCGCACCTCGCGGATTGGAAGAACCAGACGCTGACTCCGAATCCCGATTCCATCTACTTCATGCCTTTCTTCAATACGAAGGATGTCGGGCCGATCGTCATCGAAATTCCGCCCGCGACCGGCGGTTCCATCACCGGCAGCATCATGGATTACTGGCAGGTCTCCATGGAAGACGCCGGGACCGCGGGCGTGGATCAGGGCAAAGGCGGCAAGTACTTGATCCTCCAGCCGGGATACGAAGAGCAGGTGCCGGAAGGCTACATCCCGCTCCGTTCCTCTGTTTATCAGGGTTACGGGCTCCTGCGCTCGATTTTGAAAAGCCGCACCGACGCCGATATCGCAGCGGCGGTCGCCTATGGACGGCAGATCAAGATGTATCCGCTCTCCGCGGCGGGCAATCCGCCGCAGACCACCTTCGTCGATGTCGCCGATGTGGTTCTCGACGGCACGATTCCCTACGACATCCGCTTTTTCGAATCGCTCGCTCGGATGGTGCAATACGAACCGTGGCTGGAGCGCGACCGCGTCATGGTCAACGCGCTCCAGTCGCTCGGCATCGAGAAAGGAAAGCCATTCGAGCCGGATGAAAAAACGAAGGCGCAGCTCACGTCCGCGCTGCAGGAGGCGCGCGCCTCGTTCGACAACTTCTACGAAACTCACTACGAACCCTACAACGCTGGCCATCATTGGTTTCTTCCGGCCGACAAGGATTTGCTCAAGGCGGTGGGCGATGGCTTCAGCGACACCGGCAGCTATCCGATTGACGCGCGCGGGACTGCTTACTACTGCGCCTTCTCCGGCATCAAGCACATGGGCGCGGGGCAGTTCTACCTGTTCGTTTCCCGCGACAAGGACGGCAACCCGATGGACGGGGACGCGACCTGTCGCCTCCATGTGCCGCCCGATCCGCCGGTGCAGCAATACTGGTCGGTCGTGCTCTACGACTTCGCCACCCACGCGCTGATCCGTGAGGTGCCGATCGCCAGCCGCTCTTCGAGAAGACATGGGTCTTACCCGGCATCGAAAAAGTGAAGTGACACCCTTCCCCGACCCGCCGCTCTGGTCAGACCACCCCACCCGCCACGTCAAAACCATCCGCCCATGAAGAGAACGTATCAGCTCGCCATTGCCGCCATTGCCGCTATTGCAATTCTATCAGCAACACCCGCACTCGCCGTTGAAGGCGCTCTCGGGCGTCCCATTTCGGGAGCATCGATCAACCCCTACGCCGGAGTCGTCCCGCCTGCGCCCGGATGGATGCTTGGGATCAGCGAGCTCTATTACCAGGGCAATATCGGCGGCGGCGCGACCATTCCCGTCGGTGTGAACCTCACCCTGGACCTTGACCTCAAGGCATCCTTCACCCCGATCACCCTCACCTACATCTGGGACACCCACAACCCCCGCTGGAACTTCGCCTCCGCCATCGCTTTGCCGATCGTCTGGATCGAAGCCGAAGCGGATGTCACCATCGGACCGCTCACCGGGAAGCGGAAGGAAGACGAGTTTGGCCTGTTCGACATCACCCTCGTGCCCATCGTCGCCAGTTATCATATCAGCCAGACGGAGCATCTTTCCTTCGGCCTCACCGTCTGGGCGCCGACCGGCAAGTATGACTCGGATGATCTCGCCAATCTCGGGCTCAACAAATGGACTTTCATCCCCACCGTCGCCTACACGAAAGTGTTCGCCAAACCGAACATCGAGCTGAGCGCCTCGCTGGGCGTGCATTTCTCGACCGAGAACCACGATACCGATTACAAGGACGGCATTCTCACAGATCTCGAATTCACCGTCATCAAGCGCTTCGAAAGCGGGTTCGGCTTCGGTCTGGTCGGGAGTTGGATCGATCAGTTGAGCGATGATGACGGCGGTGCCGCGGACGCGCTCGGCGGTTTCAGCGGCAGGGCGTTCGGTGCCGGCCCCATCTTCACCTGGTCCACGAAAATCGGGGAGCATCATCTCGATCTCAACGCGCGCTGGGTCCACGAGTTCGAGAACCGGAACCGCCTCGAAGGCGACCTCTTCACCCTCGCCGCCACTTTCAAATTCTAACCGTTCTCCAGGCAACGAGAAAAACGAACCATGAAAACCACATTCACTCACCTCGCGCTGAGCCTGCTCCTCGCCTCATCGGCCCGAGCGGCGGACCAGGTCCCCGCAACCACGGAGTTCAAGCCGACGCCCGTTCCTCCGGAGATCACGACACCGGATAAGGTCGAGACCTCCATCGGCCAGCTTCAATTCTTCGATGGCGTGCCGACGCCGGAGACCACGGCACGCCTTTACGATGAACTGGATCGGCAACGGGCCACGCAGGCCTTTCTGCATGGGATTCCCGGAGCGTCGATGGTGGCTATTCGCACCGGCCTGCGTGCCTCGGGCATCACCGGCGGCAAGATCGGCATCTTCGAGACATTGATGGATTCGCGCTCACTCTATCTCACGGCGAATACGGAAAGCGTCTATTTCTGGCACTGGCTCGATCTGAAGGACGGTCCTGTGGTCGTCGAGACCCCGCCAAACAT
>CAZYHO010000235.1:0-7517 GCA_964647495.1 uncultured Akkermansia sp.
TCACTGATTCACTGATTACTGGTTCACTGTCCAGGGGTCGGGGAGAGAACACCTGTGGATAGGCAATTGCTTACCGGGCGGGGAAGGGGTTCCTTGTCTTGTGGCGGGGGCGGGGGCGGCGATGGTTGGGGGATGATCGAGGAAATCGATACCATGTCGCCGCCGACCGCGACCGGGCGCGGTCCGGCCGGGCGGGAGGGGCGTGACGATGAGGCGACGCGGCGGCGGTTTCTGCAGCAGGTGACGTGCCTGGGGCTGGGCGGGTGCGCGCTGCTGGGGCCTGTGGTGGCGGGCGCGGTGGTGGTGGCGCACCCGCTGATCGAGCGGCGGCCGACCGGGCTCATGGTGCGGCTGGCGGGGCTGGACGATCTGCCGGTCAACGGCGCGCCGCAATTGTACCAGGTGCTGGCGGAGCCGACGGAGGCGTGGCTGAGGTTTTCGCGTCGGGCGATCGGATCGGTGTTTCTGATGCGGACCGGCGAGCGTGAAGTGCGCGCGTTCAACGCGGCGTGCCCGCACGTGAACGGACCGATCACGTGGCGCGAGGAATCGAACGAGTTTTATTGCCCGCTGCATGCGAGCCGGTTTTCCGCGGAGGGCGCGCGGCTGGCGGAAAACTCGCCCAGTCCGCGGGATCTGGACGCGCTGGACGTGGACGTGCGCGACCGCGAGGTGTGGGTACGGTTTCAGAATTTCACGCCGAACACGGCGGAGAAAAAGCCGGCGTGAGTGGCGATGCGAACCTGCCCGCCGATGGCACTGTGAACCCCTGACCCCGACTGATGCGAAACCTCTTCGACTGGCTGGAAGCCCGAACCGGGGTGATTGGATTTTTTCGCGATTTGATTTTCCACGCGGTGCCGGGTGGGCCGGGGTGGCGGCGGGTTTGGGGATCGGTGGTGTTGTTCGCGTTGTTCTGCGAGGTGGTGACCGGGGTGGCGCTGTGGGTGTATTACTCGCCGGGGGTGGTGAGTTCGTGGGAAAGCGTGCACTTCATCCAGTCCGGGGTGGCCGGCGGGTGGTTCGTGCGCGGGGTGCATCACTATGTGGCGCAGGTGATGGTGGTGCTGCTGGTGCTGCACCTTCTGCAACTGGTGATCGGCGGGCTGTACCGGGCGCCGCGGGAGGTGTCGTTCTGGGTTTCGGTGACGCTGATCGGCGTGGTGCTGGCGACCGCCTTCACCGGGTACATTCTCCCGTGGGACCGGCGCGGGTTCATGGCATCCACCGTGAGCAGCGGACTGATGGCGAACACCCCGGTGATCGGACCATGGCTGCGGGAACTTTTCCTGGGCGGACCACAGCCCGGGCAGGCCACTCTGCAGCGCGTGATGGTGCTCCACGCGGGTGTGCTCCCGGCGGTCATCGGGGGGTTGATCGTGGTGCAGACGGTGCTTTTTCGGAGGTGGGGGAGGGGGTTGGGGGGAGCTAAGGACACAAAGGACACAAAGGACGAGGACGACGCAAAAGACGGTGGGGGGCGGGCCTGGTTTCCGGAGCAGGCGTGGCGGGATGCGGCGGCTTGTGCGGCGTTTTTCGCGGCTATTGCGGCTGTTGTGCTCGCCACGCGTGGAGCGCCGCTGGAGGCGCCGGCGGACGCATCGGTGGCGGATGCCACGGCGCGGCCGGAGTGGTATTTTCTTTTTCTGTTCAGGCTGCTGCATCTCGAGGTGTTCGGCGGGGCGCGGCAGGTGATTCCGGCGATGATCCTGCCCGGCGCGGCCTTCGGGTTTCTGATGCTGATGCCATTTCTGGCGCGCTGGAAATTTGGCCACCGTCTGAATGTGCTGGCCGTTTGCGCCGGGCTCGCCGGATACGCCGGACTGACCGGCTGGACATGGCTGCAAGATGCCCGCGACCCCGGGCACCAGGCCGCGCTGGCTCAGGCGCGCAAGGAGGCGGTGCGCGCGCGCCAGCTTGCCGACGCGGCCGGTGGCCTGCCGCCCGATGGCATCCTCTCCGTGATGGCGCGGGATGCCGCGACGCAAGGGCCGCGCCTCTTCGCCCGCAAATGCGCCTCGTGCCACGCCTACGACGGGCATGACGGCCTCGGGCAGCCATTGAGCACGCCGGCGAGCGCGGCGGACCTGGCCGGTTTCGGGTCGCGGCAATGGCTGCGTGAATTCCTTGACCCGGCGCACATCGCCACGCCGCGCTACTGGGGCGAAACCGCCTTCGTCAAACCGCCCGAAGGCCGGCGCGTCAGCAAAATGGTGAATTTCATCACCGATGACGTGGCCGCCTACACCGCGGAGCAGAAACAGGAATTGGAAAAGATCGTCGTCGCGCTGAGCGCCGAGGCGGGCCTGCCGGGCCAGGCGGCGGAGGACGCGCGCGACGCGGCCGCCATCGCCGAGGGCGCGGTCCTGATGGGCGAGAACGGCCTGGCCTGCACCGATTGCCACAAATGGCGCGACGAAACTTCGGGCCGGCCGGACCTCGACGGATGGGCCAGCCGCCAGTGGACCATCGATTTTATCCACAACCCGGAACACGAGCGGTTCTACGGCAAGAACAACGACCGCATGCCCGCCTACGGCGAAAAAGGAGACCTCACCCCGGAGCAGATCGGCCTGATCGTCGACTGGATCCGGGGTGCGGCGGAGTGATGGCCTGTTTGGTTCGCTCAACAGGCTCGTTGAACTGGCTCATGATCGGGCTGACGGCACTTTCCGGTGGCCGGCACTTGCGGACCGGCGGGGGGTGCGTATAAAAGACGGCTCGCCATGCATCCTGCCTCGATAGCTCAATGGTAGAGCAGTTGACTCTTAATCAATTGGTTTCAGGTTCGAGTCCTGATCGGGGCACTGGAAATCAACGAGTGCAGCGCATCAGAGCCAGGCCGGGGGATTGTCGTGGTGTTCGCATCGTGTGTGCGGTGGCGGGTATCGTTCTTGCGGCGGGCGGCGTGGCGCCGGCGGAGGGCGGGTTTTCCGCGGAGGAATCGCTGGCGATGTTCGAGGTCGATGCCGGGCTGGAGGTGGAGCTGGCGGTATCCGAGCCCGCGGTGGCGCAGCCGGTGCACATGACGTTTGACGAGCGCGGCAGGATGTGGGTCGTGCAGTACCGGCAGTACCCGTTTCCGGCGGGGTTGAAGGTGGTGGGGCACGACGAGTACTGGCGCGTGCAGTACGATGCTTTTCCGCCGCCGCCGCCGCCCCGCCACACGCCCGGCGTGGATCGGGTGACGGTATTCGAGGACCGCGACGGTGACGGGCGGTTCGAGAGCGCGAGGGACTTTGTCAGCGGGCTGAACATCACGACGGCGGCGCTGCCCGGTCGTGGCGGTGTCTGGGTGATGAACCCGCCTTACCTGCTGTTTTATCCGGATGCGGATGCCGACGATGTTCCCGACGGCGATCCTGTGGTGCACCTCGCCGGCTTCGGGCTCGAAGACATGCACGCCGTCGCCAACAGCCTGACATGGGGGCCGGATGGATGGATCTACGGATGCCAGGGAAGTACATGCACGGCGACCGTGACGCGGCCGGGGATCGACGAGCCGGGGCTGCATTTCAAGGGGCAGGCGATCTGGCGGTACGAGCCCGGGACGCGGCGGTTCGAGCTGTTTGCCGAAGGCGGGTGGAACAACTTCGCGATCGCGGTAGACGAGAAGTGGAGGCTTTTCACCGGGTCGAACGGCGGGATCATCGGCGTGCATTACGTGCAAGGCGGGTACTACCGGAAGCACTTCCCGAAACACGGGCCGTTCACGAATCCGTTTACGTTCGGCCACGTCGAGGGCATGGCCGATCACAGCAGCAGGGCGAAACTTTCGCAGGCCATGGCAGTCTGCACCGCGGGCGGCTGGCCGGATGATTACAGGCGCGGCGTGCTTGTCGCCCGTGTTCTCCAGCAGCGGATCGACCTCTGCGAGTTCGTCGCCGATGGCTCGACGTACGCGGCGCACGAGAGGCGGCCGGTGCTGGCCTCGTCCGATCCGGATTTCCGGCCGGTCGACATCAAATTCGGTCCGGACGGGGCGGCGTACATCGCGGACTGGCATGAACCAAACGTCACATGGAACGTGACGGCCGGGGAAGGCGGGTTGAACCCCGGGAGCGGCAGGATTTACCGGCTGAAGCCGAAAGGGCAGTCGCGGGCGGGAAAGGTCGATCTCGCGTCGCGGAGCGGGGCCGATCTCGTCGCCGTGCTCGAGCACCCGAATCAATGGTGGCGTGAGACAGCGCGGCGGCTGCTGCGCGAACGCCGCGACACCTCACTGGCGCCGGCGCTCGTGGAAAAGCTGGAGGCGTCCGAGGGCCAGGGGGCGCTGGAGGTATTGTGGGCGCTGCATGCGTGCGGCGGGTTCACGGTCGAAGGCGCGGCGCGCTGGCTGCGTCACGCCGATCCGTTCGTGCGGCTCTGGACGATACGTCTGCTCGGGGATGACGGCTTGATCAACGAGGGCATCCGGTCCGCACTCGTGGAAATGGCTCGTGGTGACGCGCATCCGCAGGTGCGCAGCCAGCTTGCATGCTCGGCGCGGCGGTTCCCGGTGGCGGACAGCCTGGCGATCATCGAAGCGCTGGCGCGGCGCACGGATGATCTGGAGGACGCGAATATTCCGCTGCTCGCCTGGTATGCGGTCGAGCAAGCGCTGCGGATCGACCGGGCGGTGGCGATGCGCTGGCTCGAGGCGAGCCCGCTCTGGGAGGCGCCGCTTTTCCGCTCGGCCGTGGTGGCGCGCCTCGGCCAGCGGTTCACCGTCGAGCGATCCGAGGAAAATTTCCGGCTCTGCGCGCGCCTGCTCGCCGTGGCCCCGCGGATCGAAGACAAGCGCGAGCTGCTGCGCGGCATGGCCAGCGGTCTCGCCGGCGACACGGTGGCCGCCATTCCGGCGGAACTCGAATCCGCGATCGCTCCGATGTGGGCCGCCGGTCCGCCGGACATGGACCTGCTGGCGGTGGCGGTGCGGCTCGGCAGCCGCGGTGCCGTGCCTCTGGCGCTGGAACGGCTTGCCGACGATGCCGCGGCCGAGGCGGACCGCGCCGCACTGTTGCGTCTGCTCGCCGAGCGGCGCGACGCGCGGGTGGTCGCTCCCGCATTGGACTTGATGCGCCGCTCGCCCGTGGCCGCGTTGCGCCGCGAGGCGCTGGCCGCAGTCCAGGCGGCCGGCGGCGACGATGCCGGCCCCGCCGTGCTGGAGCAAATGCAGCGGCACGATCAGGAATGGCGCGCGGCATGCCTGGCCGTGCTCGCAACGCGGGCCGCGTGGGCGCTGCTCGTGCTCGACGCGGTGGACGCCGGCAAGGTGCGCGCCCCGGACGTGCCGCGCGAGGCGGTGAGCGCTCTGCAAAAGGCGGCCGGCCGCGCGCACGCGCCACGCATCGCCCGCCATTGGGGCGCGGTGAACCAGACACCGGAGGCCAAACGCCGCCGCCTCGACGAGGTGGCCGCGCAGCTTCAGGAAGCGCCCGGCGATCCGGCGGCCGGCCGCGAGATCTTCGGTCGCCTCTGCGCCCAGTGCCACACCTTCCACGGCGAGGGGCGTGCGCTCGGCCCCGACCTGACCGGCATCGATCGTGGTGACCGGGACGGGTTGCTGCACGCCATCGTCGATCCGAGCGCCAGCGTGTTGCCGGATTTCATGGGCTTCCAGGTCACGTTGAAGGCGGCTGCCGGTGAGTCGCCCCGCACGATCGTCGGGTTCATCCAGGAGGAAACGGCGAACGGCCTGACCATCATCGACGTCGCCGGCACCCGCACCGCCGTGGCGGCCAACGATATCGCGGAACGCGCGGCGCTCCCGATTTCGATCATGCCGGAAGGGTTGCTCGACGCGTTGAGCGCCGCCCAGATCCGCGATCTGTTCGCGTGGCTGCAGTCAAAACCGGATGCCTGATTGCGGTGGGTGGCTCCCGATGACGCAGACGCATACTCGCCAGTTGCGGGCCGCGGCAAATGCACATACCATCGGGCGTTCGATGCCGCCGACGTGGTGAAATGGTAGACGCGCCAGACTCAAAATCTGGTTCTCGCAAGAGAGTGTCGGTTCGAGTCCGACCGTCGGCACTGCACCACAATCGTCATGGCGTTCGCCGAGGCGCGCGCAGGCCGGCTACGAGGCGGCCTGCACCATGTGCTGGTCGGTTTTCCGGAGGCGGGTGGCGATGAGCACGGCGATGCCGCGGAGGAGCTTGGCGCCCACGGAGGGGAACTCATCGACGAAGCGATCGAAGTCGTTGCGTTGAATGCACCACACATGCGAGTCGGACGCGCTGCTTACGCTCGCGACGGCCGGTTTGACCGGTTCGAGCATGGTCATTTCGCCGACGCACTCGCCGGCGTGAACGTAGCCGAGCGTGACGATCGCCTCGTCGGAGGCCGCGGCCACGCGCAGCTCGCCGTTCAGGACGAGATGCAGGAAGGCGTTCATCGTGCCCTGCTCGACCAATTTGTCGCCTTTGCGGTTTTTGAGGAAGGCGCCGAAGGAGGCGAGTTCGCTCCGCTCGGCGTCATTCAATTCGGAGAGAATGCCGATGGCCGGCAGTGTGTCGCTTGTCGTGCTCATGGCTGCCGATTATCAGGAGTTGGCGGGGATGGCAATCGGATTTCCCGGTTCGTGGCTCCTGGCTTGCGGTTTTCCGTTTCGGGGCGCCCGCGATGCGCTTTCTATGGCGCCGCCGGCCCGGGTTTTATCTTTCGCCGGCGGGCTCCCATGTGCGCGAGCGCGGTGGCCAGCATGGTGGCGACGGCGCCGCCGACGGCGAGGATCATGTCTTTTTGGGCGTCCCATGGATCGCCCTGAGTCCCGAGGTACGCCGCGCCGAGATCACCGCCGAATACTTCCGCCGCCGCCCACTCCAGCACCTCGTAAAAGGCCGAACTCGAGAGTGTCATCTCGACCGGCACGATGTACGACCAGACGCCGCGAATCTTGAGCCACTGCATCGCGATCTCGCGAAACGGGAGCGCCAGCAGCAGGCCGTACAACACATGGATGACGCGGTCGAAATTGTTTCGCTCCCAGCCGACCAGCGCGTTGAAGGATCCGCCTGTCAACCGCCGCCACCATTCCTCGTACGGCACCTCTGAATACGTGTAGTGGGCGCCCAACTCGTGCGCGCCCAGGAAAAGAAACACGAGGATCCACGAGAGCTGAGAAAACTTGAGCCGGCGGTAGATCGCCCACAGCACGGGAACCGCAAGCGCCACCAACAGGTTCTCAAGAAACCAGTCTTCGCGGTGCCACGGTGCCCATCCCGACCAGACCATCAGCGAGGCCAGCAGGCAGGCCAAGACAAGCACCAGGCGGCGATGCGGGTGATTCACGGCAGGCGGCACAGGGCTCCATTCAAGCACCGCCCCGGCGCCTGGCGCCATCCATTTTCTCGGCGTCGCGCAAGATCCTCGCACCCATGCCGTTACGCACGAGGCCGCAGGCGACTGCGGCGCTCCCGGGCGCGGCGCTCCGCGGGAAACCACGGCCTTTCAAGCTGGCTCATGATCGGGGTGCCGATGCCGCGTGGTCTGTTTCCTTTTGACAGTACGGGCGGTCATGTCTACGTCGAAGG
>CAZYHO010000236.1:0-7515 GCA_964647495.1 uncultured Akkermansia sp.
CGAAACGACGTTGCGTTGGAGTCCCGCCTTCAGGCGGAAGCGCAGCGTTTTGCGGAATGTTCCTTCGCCCCAGGCTTCGCGCCCGGCTGAAGCCGGTACTCCAACTCAAAAACTGTGCGAAACGACGTTGCGTTGGAGTCCCGCCGGGAAGGCGGAATCGGCGGCATGGCGCGAAGGCGGTGCAAAACGGTTCTTGGCGCCCACGGCTCCGCAGCCGGGCCGACGAGCCGCAGGCGACTTCTGCGGCGCTCCCGTCACCCTGCCTACTGCCTACACTGAACACTGACCTCTGACCTCTGACTTCTGCATTCCGACCACCGACCTCCGAAACGTCCCGCCTGCACCCCGCCTACGCCCTGAGCTTCTTGTTGAAGAACTCGATGGTGCGTTTCTCGGCCAGTTTGGCCGCGGCTTCGTCGTAGCGAGGCGTGGTGTCGTTGTGGAAGCCGTGGTTGGTGCCGGCGTAGATGAAGGCCTCGTACTCCTTGCCATGTTCCTTGAGGGCGGCCTCGTACGCCGGCCAGCCCGCGTTCACCCGCTCGTCGTTCTCGGCATAATGCAGCAGCAGCGCCGCCTTGATCTTCGGCACGTCCTCGGTCCTCGCCTGCCCGCCGTAAAACGGCACCGCCGCCTTGATCACGTCAGGCAGGCGCACCGCCAGCGTGTTCGACATGCCGCCGCCGTAACAAAAACCGGTCACGCCGACCACCCCGTTGCAGTCGGCATGCTGTTGCAGCCAGCTCGCACCGGCGATGAAATCCTCGGTCATTTCCTCGGGTTTGCGCTGGCGCTGGAGATCGCGGCCGGCATCGTCGCTGCCAGGGTAGCCGCCGAGCGGCGCCAGCGCATCGGGCGCGAACGCGACAAATCCCGCCACTCCAAGCCGCCGCGTCACGTCTTCGATATACGGATTGAGCCCGCGGTTCTCGTGGATGACCAGGATCCCCGGCTGTTTGCCGTCGAGTTCCTTCGGCCGCGCCAGATACCCCTTCATCGTGCCCGCGCCCTTCGGGGATGGGTATTCCGCGTATTCCGTCTTCAGCCGGGTATCGTCACTCGGCACCTGTTGAGCCCACGCGTAGTTCGGGCTCAACGACTCCAGCAGCGCCGCGGCCGTCAGCCCGCCCACGGCAAACTTCGAGGCCCGGTCCATGAATTCCCTGCGGTTCACTTTGCCGTGCACGTACTCGTCGTACAGGTCCAGCAGCTCCTGGTCGAAATCGGCGGCGGTTTGTCGTTTCATGGCGTCATCAAATGGGGTTCCGGATCTCTTTTTGCCACAATCCGGGCCGCCGGGAAAGAGAAATCAATCGATCCCGCGAATCGGAAGACAATCATACCACCCCGCTCCGGCGGCACAAAGCACTATGGTGAGTCGCGCGAGCTACCCCCCTTCCGTGCGGGATCATTTCCACTCGCCGCGCTCGCGCAGGATGTCGATGGCGAACGGATCGCCGCCCTCCGCGAATTCGCGCACCAAGGCCAGGGCCATCGCGCGCACCTCTTCATGCGGATTCCTCAGCGCCCGCGCCAGCACCGCGTGATCAGCGTAGCGGTCCAGCAAGGCGCGGGCTTCGGCGGGAGCGGCGGTTTCAAGTTGGCTGCCGAGAGAGGATCTGACCTGTTGCTCGAGAAAAGTGATGTCGGCAAGCTCCTGATCCCTCCCGGTATCGAACTTGGTCAGCATCAGATCACATTGTTCGGCCGAATCGAATCGCTCCAGCCAGACGTCGGCGTCCTTCGTCGGGCGGGAAAGACCGTGGGCGATGACGGCGAGGCCGCCGATCAGCAACAACCGATGCCGATGTCCCAACTCGGTCAGGAATTCGTCGAAGGAACTCGCCGTGCGTGGAAAGCGTCCACCAGTTGCAACGCCGACGTGCTGATATACCACAGGTCGTCATAGGTCCGCGGGTGCCCCAGCCACGGCGTGCTGTTGTTGGGAATGGGGCACGCTGGAACAGCGGAACGCGGCGGCCGGCGGCGCGCCATCACTTTCGCCCGCACCTGGCGAGCGTATTCCTCCTTGACGCGCTCCAGCGGCGGCGAATAACGGCGGACGGCCATGCCCCAATGGTGCGCCTTTTCGCAGTCCCGGCAAGCGGAGGATGCGCGCGAGGGTTCCAGGATCTTGCAGTCTCCCTGTTGACGTCATACCCTTCACCCTTCACCTTATGCGCGATGAAAACGATTATCCGCCTTCCCCATCCGGACGTTATCGCGGCCCGCAAGGTCTTGGCGAGCAGGCCGCGGCCGCCCTTGGAGAGGGTGCTCCAGCAGGCGAGAGCCTCGGAGGAATGGAGGCGCAAGCACGGGTCCGCCGGTGGGCCGAAGAAGCCGGGTGTCTGATCGCGGAGGTGGACTGGCGAGTGCACTCGCTCATCTCCGCCGCCACCGCCGAACACGAAGTCCGTTACCGCGCCACCGATCATCGGGCAGTCAAGCGCACTTGGCCCGGCACCTTCGGGTTTGTGCCGGAATATGCCGGAGGCCGGTGGGCGCCCCGGGCCGCCACGCCGCAGGAGTATTTGCTGCGCCAGCGACTGCAAAACGATCTCTTTCAGGACGATATCCGACTGGAAGGCGTCATGCTCAGCGACGGACCGTCCCTGGTCATCGGACAGCCGGCAGGAGGTATTTCGCTCGTCATCTCCCAACCGTGGCTGGAAGCTGCCGATCCGGCCCGGCCTCACCCCACCGAAACCGAAATCGCGGCGTTCTTGCAGAAGATGGGATTCACCCGAATCTTCGATGCCCTTTTTGGCTGGCGGCAAGTGGATGGCACGCTTGTCATCCTCGATGCCAAGCCCGACAACTTTGTCCTCACTCCGGCCGGACTTCTTCCCATCGATCTCCTCATCACCGAGGTGGCTTCCGCGCGATAAACTTCGCCAACACCACACCGAATGCGTCGGGGCGCAATAACGGTTCCGCGAATCGCCAAGGCTCAAGCGGTCCCAAGCACCCAGGCTCAGTGCGACACCAGCCCCAGCAACACACCCTCCTTGACGCGCTCCAGCGGCGGCGAATAGCGGCGGATGGCCATGCCTCCAATGGTGCGCCTTTTCGCAGTCCCGGCAAGCGGAGGATGCGCGCGAGGGTTCCAGGATCTTGCAGTCTCCCTGTTGACGTCATACCCTTCACCCTTCACCTTATGCGCGATGAAAACGATTATCCGCCTTCCCCATCCGGACGTTATCGCGGCCCGCAAGGTCTTGGCGAGCAGGCCGCGGCCGCCCTTGGAGAGGGTGCTCCAGCAGGCGAGAGCCTCGGAGGAATGGAGGCGCAAGCACGGGTCCGCCGGTGGGCCGAAGAAGCCGGGTGTCTGATCGCGGAGGTGGACTGGCGAGTGCACTCGCTCATCTCCGCCGCCACCGCCGAACACGAAGTCCGTTACCGCGCCACCGATCATCGGGCAGTCAAGCGCACTTGGCCCGGCACCTTCGGGTTTGTGCCGGAATATGCCGGAGGCCGGTGGGCGCCCCGGGCCGCCACGCCGCAGGAGTATTTGCTGCGCCAGCGACTGCAAAACGATCTCTTTCAGGACGATATCCGACTGGAAGGCGTCATGCTCAGCGACGGACCGTCCCTGGTCATCGGACAGCCGGCAGGAGGTATTTCGCTCGTCATCTCCCAACCGTGGCTGGAAGCTGCCGATCCGGCCCGGCCTCACCCCACCGAAACCGAAATCGCGGCGTTCTTGCAGAAGATGGGATTCACCCGAATCTTCGATGCCCTTTTTGGCTGGCGGCAAGTGGATGGCACGCTTGTCATCCTCGATGCCAAGCCCGACAACTTTGTCCTCACTCCGGCCGGACTTCTTCCCATCGATCTCCTCATCACCGAGGTGGCTTCCGCGCGATAAACTTCGCCAACACCACACCGAATGCGTCGGGGCGCAATAACGGTTCCGCGAATCGCCAAGGCTCAAGCGGTCCCAAGCACCCAGGCTCAGTGCGACACCAGCCCCAGCAACACACCCTCCTTGACGCGCTCCAGCGGCGGCGAATAGCGGCGGATGGCCATGCCTCCAATGGTGCGCCTTTTCGCGGTCCCGGCAAGCGGAGGATGCGCGCGAGGGTTCCAGGGTGAGGGTTCCAGGATCTTGCAGCTTCACTTTAGCGGAGGCACGAGTCCCCAGACGATGTGATCCCCCTCCGGATCGGGCCAGGCCTCGGGGGGCAGCGCGGGGCCACGGCCCTGGCTCCAGACCACCGGCTGACCGTCGTTCAGCCGGTAGTGGAGCGGCTGGCCTGTGAAGGGATCTGTGAGGGAGATGCCGAATTCGGCCGCCGGCAGTTCGGCCAGCGTCGCGGGAAAACGGCCTGTTTTCAGGCGGTATCGCTCCAGGGCGATGGCTGCCCGGACGACGGCCCAATGTCCCTCGTAGTCATCGACGGCGCGCTCGACTCCGGAAAGCCCCCGGTCCCAAAGACGGGCGAGGGCCGAGTAAGGGCGCCAGTCATGCCAGGCCGGAGAGTCGCCGGCCATCATGTCATCCTCCGCGGGAGGCCGTTGGAAAACAGGCAGGTCGAGCCGCCGCTGCCGGCGGTCGGACATCGCCGCAAAAGCGATCTGGTTTTGCCGAAGCCAGCCACGCGGAAAGAACGAGGAAGAAAACTGAGCGGGCACACGCGGGGAAGGTTCCCGGGCGACCATGTCTTCGATCAATTCCAGCGCGAACACGAGGTCAGTGACAACGGCGCGATTGAGGCCGGCGGTGGGCTGCTTGACCGAAGCCATTTCCGCAAGGCGTCGCCATTGGCTGTCATTCCAGAGGCGCTCGTTCCATCCGTACCACAGAGGCGTAAAGAAAGAGCTGGCGTCGATGCCCGCCGCAAGTACGAACATCGCCAGAGGCTGCGGATCGGCGCGGCAGCTTTCCGCGAGCCGGAAGACGATCTCCAGGCTGTCCAACGCGCCTTCGGCATCATGAAGGGCGATCTGCGCCAGCGCCCGCAATTGCAGGACGCGGGACAATGCCAGCCAGTTGGAAATGGGTCGATCGTCATAAGTTTTCCAATAGTTCTTCCAGTCAAACGGAAGATAAGCGAGAGGCCGCGAACGGGCATCTTCCGCCAGGGCGGCAAAATCCTGCTCGTATCCGGAGAGCGTTTGCAGGACGAGCCGGGCGGCGTCCTCCGGCGTGGCCGCGGTCGCGGCCTGTTCCTCCGAAGTCAGCAACGCCGCGAGCCGGGGCCAGTCGGGCCGTGGCTCTGACCGCCGCCAGCAGATGTATATCATGTGCCACAATTCGGATTCATCGATCGCCTGGCCGTCGGATGATTTGAGTTTGAAGTCAAAGCTCACCGGTTGCGGTGGCGGGAATTGCCCGAACCCGCACCACTTCACGAGCACCGGAGACATGACGAAATTCTTTTCATCCGGCGGAGGTTTTGGCAGCACCTCCGCGAAAGTCATCGGACGGCCCTGTGCCTTGAGTGCGGCCTTGGTGGCAGCCCAGGCTTTTTCGCCGCGCCAGTTTTCGATGATATAAAACGCCGCGACCAGCGTGCCGAGACACACGGCGGCAAAAATCACGGTTTTCAGACAGCGGACGCTGAACAGCCGGGCAATGAATCGTTTGATCATGAGACAGTGAGGGAAAGGCCCGCGCAGGGCCGGCAGCGATGGAGTGAGGGGTCAGGGTTACAACAACGGGTCGGAGGCGGGTCGCGGCGGCGGGCGGTGGGCGTGACGGAGCGGAGGCAGGGACATGGCCAGCAGGGCGCCGACCTTCTCCTGCTGGCGGGCGACCACACGCCCGAATTCGCTGGGAGGCGTCGGCGTCCGCCCCGCCGCCAGCACGGGAGCCGCCGGCGTGTCCCACTTGAGCGCAAGCAGCGCGAGCCAGAGGGCGGCGAGTCCGCCCCAGGCATACGGGCTGGGCCAGAACAACGCCGCGAACGCGCTACGGCGCGGCGCGCGTTCGGCGGCGGGCGGAGCGGGATCGCTTTCGCCGGGAGCCGCCGGGGCGCGGGCGGCGCGCAGGATGCCGGCTTTCCACTCAGCGGGCGGCGGGCGGAAAGGCTGGCGGCTCAGGAAGGTTTCGAAGTCGTCTCCGGTTTTCATGGCAGCGGCAGGTGGCGGATTTCTTGATAGAGGTCGGACAGGCGGGCGCGGAGTTTTTCGATCCCGTAGCGGTAGCGGCTGGCGGCGGTGTGAAGGGGAATCCCGAGCAGCGCGGCGATTTCGGCGAAAGTGCGGCCTTCCCAGAGTTTCAGGTGTGCCACGGCACGCTGGTCCCCGGGCAGCTCGCCCAGCGCGGCCTCCAGCGCGTCGCGGAACGTCTGCTCGTCGGGATCACTGGCGGGGGCAAAGAGCGCGGGTGTTTCTTCCTTCAGGCGGAGGCGCATTCGCTCGGCGGCGGCCTCATGGCGGCAGCGATCGATGAAAAGCGTGTGCGTCATCCGCAGCAGATACCCGCGCGGATCGCGCAGCGGCGCGACGGGAGGACGGCGCGCGTATTTCACAAACACCTCCTGCAGGATGTCCCGCGCCTCTGCTTCAGCCCGCGTCAGTGTCAGCGCAAACGCGAAAACCGCCGCCGCATGGGCATCATAGAGGCTGTCGAGGTCCAGGCTGGGCATTCACGGAGAAGACGGATGAGCCCGGGGTTTTTGTCCAGGCGAGGGAAAGTTTTTTCTCCCGTCTGCCTGCTCTGCGCCGGACGCCTCCTCAACCTCCACCACCACGCTGTCTATTCAGATGTCCAACCTTGGGCTGCGCTACTCATCCGCCTCCTCAACCTCAAACAACCAAGGGCGATGTTCGTGGCGGACTTGCAACACCGTCACTTTCTTTTCCTTTTCATCGATGGTGTAAAGCACACGCCAACCCGCTTTCCTCTTCCAGGGACGGAAAAGCAATTGCCTCACCTCCAGATCCGGATGCCATTTGCCGTTCTCAGGGGCCAGCCCATGACGTTTCGGGTTCTCCGCCACTTTTTCCAAAGCAGGCTCCAGCAACGCGAGCCAGCGATCGGCAAGTTCCGTGCCGCCATGCCGCTCGTCCGATTCATACCAGGCAATCTGCCGTTCGACAGAAATCCGCGCCTTGCCGGACAGTTCCCACCCGTAGCTCATTTGGCGGCCCTGCGCTTCGCCAGGCTCTCGCGAATTTCACGAAACGCCCGCGGTCCCGGCGTGCCCCGTTCTCCCCGCACATAAGCGTCGATCGCCTCCTTCAATTCCATATCCAGCCGTCGCTCCTCAGCCTCCCGCGCAAGAGTGTCATACGCTTTCACCGAGAGCACCACCGCCGCGGCCTTGCCGTTGTGCGTGAGCACCCGCGGACGGTTGTGCTTCTTCAATTCCAGCGTGTGCTTGCGTGTCTGCCGCGCAAAGTCGGTCAAACTGACGACATCCTGTTCGAGAATCAGGTCCATGCTGCCAAGCATCACAGAATTCTGTGTTTTCGCAAGTCCGCATCGCGCATCCATGCGGTTTTGAAAATGCCCACTCGAGAACTCAGACATGAAAGCGAAGCTCCGGGGTGGGACGCGATCCTCCGGGC
>CAZYHO010000237.1:0-7453 GCA_964647495.1 uncultured Akkermansia sp.
GATCACCCTCGACCACATGCTCGCCATGAAAGACCAGGCGATCGTGTGCAACATCGGGCACTTCGACAACGAAATCCAGGTCGACCGGCTCAATACCCACCCCGGCGCCAGGCGCGAAAATATCAAACCGCAATACGACGCCTACCACCTCGCGAACGGCCGCACGCTCTACCTCCTCGCCGAAGGCCGCCTCGTCAATCTCGGCTGCGCCACCGGCCACCCGTCCTTCGTCATGTCCAACAGCTTCACCAACCAGACGCTCGCCCAGATCGACCTCTGGAAAAACAAGGACAAATACCAGGCCGACGTCTATCGCCTCCCGAAACACCTCGACGAAGAGGTCGCCCGCCTCCACCTCGAGAAAATCGGCGTCAGACTCACCGTGCTCACCGACGCCCAGGCCGCCTACCTCGGCGTGCCGAAGGAAGGCCCGTACAAGCCGGAACATTACCGCTATTGAGTCGCGCAGCGGGCCCCTGGGCCCAGAGGCCCAGAGGCCAGGGGTCGGAGGGCGGTGTTCAGTGGGCAGTGCTCGCACGGGGCGCATAGGCGCATAGGCCCATAGGCCCACAGGCCGGTTTGGAGACCGGCTTCAGCCGGCCGGGCGAGCGGAGTGCGTGAGGCATTCGGGTCTCGGGTAGGGCGGCGCCTCTGGCCCGCCGGACGGGGCGTCGCGCCCCGTCCATCGAGCGTCCCGCTCCATGTAGCGGCAAACGTGTGCGCGAACGCGGCGTGAAACGCCCAATATACCACTAATTCGATATACATTTGACAAGACTATATTTCGGGTGTTGAATCGGGTTTGTTGCGCGAAAATGCGTCCTGTGAGCCACGACCCGCCGTTTTGCCATGAGTGCCGAATCTCAACCCAACTTGAACACGCAGAAGTGGATCGACATCGTGAAGTCGAAGGTCGGCCAGATCCGTTATGGCACCGTGCAGATCACGGTGCATGACGGGCGGGTGACGCAGATTGAATTGAACGAGAAGACGCGGGTGGATCCGGAGGAGGGGCGATCGGGCGGCGAAGGCCGGTCATCCGGAGGCCGTGCGGTGGTGATTTCGAAAGGCGGGAGGCCTGGGGATCGCGGCCTTGGGCAGGGTAGTTCGCCGGTGTGAGCGTGTGAGTGAAGTCGTGGACGAAATGAAGGCATTTCCGACAATCGCGGCGCGTCCCATGGCCAGTCCGGCATGGCGGGCGGCGGCGCGCCCCGGCGACGGTGTGGCGTACGGCCGCGCGAGGGCAGTGCGCCTTCGGCTGCCGAAGTTCAGTTTCCGCGGCGCGGTCCGGAGCGTGCGACCGGTGAAGGTCGGTGTGTTCGCGGGGATTCACGGGGACGAGCCATCGGGCACGCTGGCGTGCCGGGCATTGGCCGCCTGGGCGAACGGGATGCCGGGTGCGCTCGACGGCCTGGAGCTTCATTTGTACCCCGAGTGCAATCCCACCGGATTGGCGGCGCGGACGCGGCTGTCCGGCACGGGATTTGACCTGAACCGGGAATTCTGGTCCGGATCCGACCAGCCCGAAGTGAAGTGGCTGGAGGGCGAGCTGCGCGCGGAACGGTACGATGTGATCGTCGCTCTGCACGAGGACGACACCTCGGACGGGCTGTACGGATTTGTCAGCGGCGCGCTGCACAGCGAGCATCTCCTCGAACCGGCGCTTTCGGCCGCCTCCCGACTGCTGCCCCTGAATGACCGGCCGCTCATCGACGGCTTCGCCTCCGACCGCGGCATCATCCGGGACGGTTACTCCGGCATCCTGAGCGCGCCACCCGAGCAGCGGCCCCGCGCCTCCGAAGTCGTGTTCGAAACGCCCACGGCCGCCCCGCTGGAACTCCGCGCCGGCGCCGCCCTCGTCGCGGTCCAAACGATCCTCTCCCAATGCCAGTTCGCCACGGTCGGCTGAACGCATGTGGCCTATGGAGCCCATGAGCCCCATGAGCCCCATGCGAATACTGAACACTGAATACTGAACACCGCCCTCCAAACCCTGACCCCTGACCTCTGATCTCTGCCCACTGACCCCTTCCCCCGCCCCCGCCCCATGCTTTCGCCGTCATGCTTGCCTTGCTCCTCATCGTGTCCGCGACGGCGGGTGCTCTTTGCTTCGTCTGTTCGCTGGCGGAGGCGGTTCTGCTCAGTTTGAATCCGCTGGCGTTGCAGGTGCGCAGCGCGCGCGGAGAACGGCAGGCCGCGCAGTGGCTTTCGTTGAAGCAGGAAATCGAGCGCCCGATCTCGGCGATCCTTGTCATCAACACGCTGTCGAACACCGGGCTGGCGACGCTGGCCGGCGCGCTGTTCACCAGTCTCTTCGGGCCGGAATGGCTCTGGATCTTCACGCTGGCCCTCACCGGTCTCGTCATCTTCGGCGGCGAACTCGCCCCGAAAATCATCGGCGTCCACCATGCCGACCGCGTCGCTCCGCATCTCATCGGACCGCTCCTCGGCCTGGTCCGCTTCGCCCGCCCGCTGGTCAGCGTCATGGAGCGATTCTGCCGCCTGTGGAAACCGGCCGCTCACTCCGCCACCGGGACGAATGGCGGCCGCATCATGGACATCCTCACGCTGGTGGAGGCCGCACGGGCCGAGCAGGTCCTCCACAATCGCGAGGAAATCATCATCATCCACGCGGCGACGCTCTCGGCCCGGCGTGTCCGCACCGCGATGGTGCCGCGCGAGTCCATCGCGTGGTTCGATGCCAGGCGCTCGCTGCTCGAAAACGTGCGCACGCTCGGACCGAAGCCGCATCGAAGTTACCCGGTCACGTCCGACGGAACCCCGGAAGGGGTCGTCGGTTACGTGCGCATCCGGGAACTCTTCGTCCAGCACATGCGCGCCGACACCGCCGATCCTCCCCCGGATTGGCAGACGCTCATCCGGCCGGTGCTCACGGTCGACGAATCCGCCACACTCACCCAACTGCTCGCCCTCTTCCTCGACCGCTCGGAAATCGCCGCCCTGGTCGACACCCGCGCCGGCGGCGTGTCCGGCTGGATCACCATGGACGACGTCATGAAAGTCCTCATGGGCGAGCGCGTGTGATGGGGATGGGAATGTTTCCGGTTGACCTCGACGAACACTGATGATAGCCAACCCCCACGGGACCGGAATCCCTGATTCCAGGGATGATCCTGTTCCGCATCGCTGACCGGACTGCCGGAAGCATCATGGCCACTTGTCTGGCACTGCCTGCTTTCCCTTCACATCCATGGCTGTCCACCGTCGCAATGATCGGACGCAACGCGCGTGTCTTCCGATGACCCTGCGGTGCGCTCACGGGATCTTTGTCCCGAGGCTGCCTGGATGATGGAACGCGGGATGCTTCGAGTGGGAACTTCCACACGCCGTTCCTCGCGGCCACTCCACTGAAACCACATGAACGATTCCGATCACCACGTCCTGACACTCGGGCCCAGGGCGGCCCGCCACCTGGCCAACGCCACCGTAACGCGTCCCCAATGGGACGAGATTTCCCCGCGATGGCTGCTGCTTCTCCTTCCCTACGTCGATGTGGATGGAGGCATTTACCGCGTCAACCGCGTGCGATCCCGTGAGGGCGAGCCCACGGTGGCCCTGGTGACGACCGATGGGGGCGAGGACCCGCTTCCGGCGACTTATGTGCCGTACGAGGAAGATCCCCGCGAGTATCATCTGGCCAGCATTCAGACCGTGCTGCAAACCCACACGCGCACGACCGATTTGTACAGCAACCGCCTGGACCAATTGCGCGAGCAGGTGAGATTGACGGTCGAGGCCGTGAAGGAGCGCGAGGAGTGGGAGTTGTTGAACAACTCGGCCTTCGGGCTGCTCCAGGACGTGGCGCCCAAACAGCGGATCAAGACGCGCGGCGGCCCGCCCACGCCCGACGATCTCGACGAATTGATCACCCTCGTGTGGAAAAAGCCCGCGTTTTTCCTCGCCCATCCCAAGGCGATCGCCGCTTTCGGCCGGGAGGCGACGCGCCGCGGGGTGCCACCGGCGACGGTGACGCTGTTTGGATCGCCCTTTCTGACCTGGCGCGGGCTGCCGCTGGTGCCGAGCGACAAGCTTCCCTTCGATGAAGGTGGCCTGACGACCATCCTGTTGTTGAGGGTGGGAGAGGCGCATCGGGGCGTCGTCGGCCTGCAGAAAGCGGGAGTCACCGGCGAGATCGAACCCGGGCTTTCGGTGCGCTACATGGGCACGGACAACAAGTCGATCGCCTCACACCTGGTGACGCGGTACTTTTCGATCGCCGCACTGGACGAAGACGCCGTGGCCCGGCTCGACGGAGTGGAAGTGAGCAAGTACCACGAATATGTCTACCCAAAGTCTTGAGCCGCCGAGCGCGGCGGAATCCGACGACAGCGCGCTGATCGCGCGCCTGTTCGCGGAGTCGTGGCGAAATCCGCTCCCCGGATCGGACGCCGTCGGGGTCGCGGAGCCGCCGCCGGTTCACGCCTCGCCCGTCGCCGAACCGGGACTCACAGGAGGTTATCCCTCTCCCACGATCCACGAGCATCCGCCCGTCCATCCGAACGTCGTGGCCCCGGAACCGGCATCCCCTCCCGTGCCCGAAGGAACAGCCACACCCTCCTCGGCGATCGACGAAGGAGCCGCCCACGAGTTCGGCGAGCCGCGGTTCCGCTATGGCGGCCCCGCCGCGCCGCAAACCAGCCACCCTCCGCTGCCCGACGCCGCCGCACACCGCACCAAGGACACACCAGCCCTGGACTCCGCCACCCTCTACTTCCTGCAAGACCTGGAGAGCACTGCCCCGAGGAGCCTGACCGGTCCGACAAGTCCGACGAGTCTGACAAGCCCGAAAACCCTGGACCTGGAGAAAATCCGGCTGGAGTTCCCGGCGCTGCACCAGCGCATCAACGGGCATCCGCTGATCTGGTTCGACAACGCGGCGACGACGCACAAGCCGCGAGCGGTCATCGAGGCGACGAGCCGGTTTTACGGCAGGGACAATTCGAACATCCACCGCGCCGCCCACACGCTGGCCGAGCGATCGACCGAACTCTTCGAACAGGGGCGGGAAAAGGTGCGGCGATTCATCGGCGCCGCGGATGCGAAGGAGATCATCTTTGTCCGCGGGACGACCGAAGGGATCAACCTGATCGCGCAGACGTACGGGCGCCGCCATGTCGGCCCCGGCGACGAGATTCTTCTCAGCGCGCTCGAGCACCACGCGAACATCGTCCCGTGGCAAATTCTCGCGGAACAGACCGGCGGCCGGCTCAGGGTCATACCGATCGACGACCGGGGCGCGCTGCGCCTCGACACCCTGCCAGCGCTGATCAACGAACGGACCCGCATCGTCTCGATCACGCAGGTCTCCAACGCGCTGGGCACGGTGACGCCGGTGCATGAGGTGATCCGATACGCGCATGCCCGCGGCGTGCCTGTGGTCGTCGATGGCGCGCAATCCGTCCCTCATTTTGCGGTGGACGTGCGCTCACTGGACGCTGACTTTTTCGTGTTCAGCGGGCACAAGGTGTTTGGCCCGACCGGGATCGGTGTGGTCTATGGAAAGGCGGCCCTGCTGGAATCCTTGCCGCCATGGCAGGGAGGCGGACACATGATCAAGGACGTCACCTTTGAAAGAACGATCTACCAGCACAGTCCCGAAAGGTTCGAGGCGGGCACACCGGACATCGCCGGTGTGGTCGGTCTCTCGGCGGCGCTCGATTTCGTCACCGAGACCGGTATTGCCGCCATCGCCGATCACGAACACCGCCTCCTGGAATACGCCACGGCCCGCCTCCAGGAGTTCCGCGACGTCCGTCCCGTCGGCACGGCCGCAAACAAGGCGGGCGTGCTCGGCTTCGTCGTTCCCGGCCTTGCCAACGAACGCATCGCGGCTCACCTCGATGCGCATGGCATCGCCGTCCGCGCCGGCCATCATTGCGCGATGCCGGCAGTGCGTCACTTCGGCCTGGAAAGCACCGTGCGCGCCTCGTTCGCTTTTTACAATACACGGGAGGAGATCGACACCTTTGTGCGTGTGCTCTCCGCCCTGCTCCGCCGATAACCACCGCTTCCTGCCCAGCCATGTCCAGCATACTGCCCACTGAATTGAAAGCCCTGCTCGATCGGGATCCCGCCCCGCCGGTCATCGATGTGCGGCGGCCCGACGAATTCCGCGAAGTGCATGCCACCGCCGCGGTGAACCTGCCGCTGGACGGGCTGAGCGCCGCATCGGTGCGTCAGGCGACCGGCGTCGCGGAGGGCGAGGCCTTCTACGTTCTCTGCCGCAGCGGGGCACGCGCCGACATCGCGGTCGCGAAACTGAACGCCGAAGGATTGCGCGGCGGCGTGGTCGTGAAAGGCGGCACCCTGGCCTGGCGGGACGCCGGTTTGCCAGTGGTCACCGGACCGCGCCAACCGATGAGTCTGGAGCGGCAGGTGCGCATGGCGGCCGGGGCGCTCGTCCTGACGGGGCTGGTGCTCGGCTGGCTGGTGTCTCCCTGGTTTTTGTTCCTCTCGGCGTTTGTCGGCACGGGGTTGTTTGTGTCGGGCCTGACCGACTGGTGCGGCATGGCGTTGCTGCTCGCCCGGGCTCCCTGGAACCGCGTCCGGTCATGAACCCGCGTCTCAGGAAAGCCACGCTGGAACTGGCGGACTGGCATCTTCCCGAACTGCTCGCGTCCTACGAACGGTTCGGCGGACTGAACCAGTCCGAGGCAAACAACCTGCCGTCGAAGCGCGCCGTCGCCCGCATCTGCGAGGATCTGCTGCAGGTTCTGTTTCCCGGGTTTCATGACGACGAGGCGGTGCCGGACGGCACATTGGCCCAGATCACGGCGGAACGGCTCATGTCGATCATCCGGCGCTTGCAGGAGCAGGTGCGAAAGAGCGTCCGCATCGGCAATCCGGACCAGCCGACCGGCCGCACGGTGCCAATCATGCGGCGCTTCATGAAGGCGATCCCCGCGGTCCGGGAGCTGCTGAAACACGACGTGGAGGCGGCGCTCGACGGGGATCCCTCCGTGCAGCTCCACGAGGAGGTCATCCTGTCGTTTCCGTTCATCGAGGCCATCGCCATTCAACGGCTCGCGCACCGGCTTTACCGCGAAGGCGCCCCGATCATCCCGCGCATGATGACCGAGTGGGCGCATGCGCGCACCGGCATCGACATTCATCCCGGCGCCAGCATCGGGTCGTTCTTTTTCATCGATCACGGGACCGGCGTGGTCATCGGCGAGACATGCACGATCGGCAACCACGTGAAGCTTTACCACGGCGTCACGCTGGGCGCGCGCAGTTTCGCCAAGGACGAGGCCGGCAAAATCATCAAGGGCACGAAGCGGCATCCGAACGTGCAGGATTCCGTCACCATCTATCCGAACGCCACCATCCTCGGCGGCGAAACCGTGATCGGCGAAGGCAGCACCATCGGCGCCAACGTCTTCCTGCGCCAGAGCGTCCCCCCGCAGTCGCTCGTCCTCTACGAGGAAACCGG
>CAZYHO010000238.1:0-7443 GCA_964647495.1 uncultured Akkermansia sp.
GCGGGTTTCTGGAAAGAACTGAGGAAGAGGAAGACGGCGGCCACGGTGATGCAGGAGTCGGCGATGTTGAAGCTGGGGAAAAACTCGTCACCGCTGAAGCGTTGGTAGAGCGGACCGAGACGGAACGAGAGGAAGTCGATGACAGCGCCGTGGAGGAACCGGTCGGTCAGGTTGCCTGCGATGCCGGTGAGGAGCAGAGCGGCGGCGAGTTTCCCGAGGCGGGTGGGGAAGAGGTTGCGGCGCCACATCCAGGTGATGACGATGAAGGCCGTGATGGAGACGCTTCCGAAGATGAGATTGGCCCAGGAGGTGTTGTTGAAGAGGCCGAAGGCCATGCCTGTGTTGTGGACTCTGTGGAGCCGGAAAAAGCCCGGGATAACTTCGATGATCTCGTGGTACTCGGCGGTCGAGGGGTCGTGATTCAGCGTGAGGCCGAAGAAACGCCTGACCTGGAAGCCTTCGGTGTACGGGTCGTCAAAGCGGGCGACCGTCCACCATTTGGTGAGCTGGTCGATGATATAAAGCGGCAGCGAGAGGCAGAGGAGCCAGCGGCTCATCGGGAGCGCGGACCGGGCGGAGGCGGCGCCGGGCTGAAGTTCGGGCGGGCTGGGCGGGTTGGACACGATGGCGATGTGGTATGAGGATCGGTTGGGGTCGCGGGGCGGCGCGAATGTGCCGGCGATGAACTCGATGGCGCCTCGATTTATCCGGCGGCGAGAATGACCTCGGCGCAGCGGCCGCAGAGCGCGGGATGGGCCGCGCAGGCCCCCACATCCGGCAGGCGCCTCCAGCACCGCTCGCACTTCGGAAGCGCGCTCGGCGCCACCTCGGCTCGCAGCTCGGTCCCGACAGCGGCCGGGACGAGGGTGAGATCGCTGACGATGAGGAATTCCGCGGCGGTGGCGGCGTCATCGCGAAGCGGGGCGAGCGCGTGGCCGGCAGGCAGGTGCAGCGTGACGGCCGCCTCGTTGTTGCTGCCGACGAGTTTCGCCTGGCGCAGTTTTTCCACTTCGCGCTGGATGAGATCGCGGGCCTGGAGGAGCGCGTCGACCAGCGGCGTGGCGGTGACCGCCGCGAATGCCGGATCGGGCTCGGGAAAATCCTCGAGGTGCACCGAGTCCGCGTTGCCGGCCGCCTCCCAGGCCTCGTCCGCCGTGAACGCGAGAATCGGCGCGAAAAGCCGGGTGAGGGCGGAAAACACGCGATGCATGGCCGTTTGGGCGCTGCGGCGTCGTTCGCCTTCCCCGGCATCGCAGTACATCCGGTCCTTGAGCAGATCGATGTACAGCGCGCTCAGGTCGACCGCGCAGAACTGGTTCAAGGCGACGAAGACGCGGCGGAATTCGAGCGCGTCGTAGGCCGAGCGGCATTCGCCGACCACGGCGTGCAATCGTTCGAGAACCCATCGGTCGACGAGTGTGAGCCGGTCATTCGGGACGGTATGTGTGTCCGCGACGAAGCCATGGAGATTGCCCAGCAGGACGCGCAGGGTGTTGCGGATGCGGCGGTAGGCATCCGTGGTCTGGTTGAACAATTCGACGGAAAACGGAACGTCCTCGCGATAATCGACACTCGCCGCCCAGAGACGCACGAGGTCAGCGCCGTACTTGTTGTAGAAAAACTCCGCGTTGATCGGCTTGTCGCCTGACTTGGAGATTTTTTCGCCGGTCGATGTGTCGATGACAAATCCATGCGTGAGGACGCGCCGGTAGGGGGCGGCGCCGCGAACGATGACGCTCAGCATCAAGGACGACTGGAACCATCCGCGGTGCTGGTCGGTCGCCTCCAGATAAAGATCCGCAGGCGCGCCGCCGAGTTCCGGCCGACGGTCGAGCACCGCGACATGGCTCGATCCGGAATCGATCCAGACGTCGAGCGTGTCGCGGCCGCGCGTCACGGAATCCGGCAATCCGGCCAGGGCGGCCCATTCCGCGTCGGATTTCTCGAACCACGAGTTGGTGCCGAGATCGGCGACGACATCGGCGACGCGGCGGGCCACGTCCGCGCTGAGAATCGGCTGCCCGTCGCCATCGTAAAAGACAGGCAGAGGCACGCCCCAGGTCCGCTGGCGGCTGATGCACCAGTCCGGCCGGGCCTCGACGGTGCCGTGAATCCGGTTGCGTGCCCAGGCCGGGATCCACTCGACTTCGTCGATGGCATCGAGGGCGCGCCGGCGCACATCGTCGATGCGGATGAAGAACTGGGGCACCGACCGGAAGATGATGGGGGTTTTGGACCGCCAGCAATGCGGGTACTGGTGGACGTACTTCTCGCGGGCGAGCAGGGCGCCGCGGTCGCGGAGCAGCGTGATGATCGGTTCGTTGGCGTCGAAGACGTGCTGGCCGGCGAGAAAGTCCAGCCCCACATCGGCGGTGAAACGCCCGAGGTCATCGACCGGCGAGAGCAGTCCCAGATCGTTTTCGCGGCCGGCGTTGTAGTCGTCGGTGCCATGACCGGGAGCGATGTGCACGGCGCCGGTGCCGGTTTCCGCGGTGACGAAAAGCCCGTTCACGACCTTCGATGTGCGCGGCATGAACGGATGGCGCGCCAGGGCTCCCTTGAGTTCGGCGCCCTTGAGGCGGCGCCACTCGCTCTCCACCACCAGTCCTGTCTTTCGCTGAAACTCCTCGAGCAGCGCCGCCGCCACCAGGAAATTGCCGGCCGCAACCCCCTCCCGCGTGAACGCGGCCACGACGTATTCGAAATCCGGATGCAGGGCGATGCCGAGGTTCGACGGCAGCGTCCACGGGGTGGTCGTCCAGATCACGAAACTGAAATCGACGTCGATGCCGGGAAAAACGACGTAGATGGCCGGGGAGGTTTTCTCCTTGTATTCGACTTCCGCCTCGGCAAGCGCGGTCTGGGCGCCGTAGCTCCAGAGGACCGGCCGCTGGGACTGGTAGACGAGGCCCTTTTCGACGCAGGTCGCGAAAACCCGAATGATGTCCGCCTCGTACGCGCGGTCGAGCGTCAGATACGGGTTATCCCAGTCGCCCAGGACGCCGAGGCGGCGGAAACTCGTGCGCTGCACATCGATGAACCGCCTGGCGAACGCCTCCGCGCGCGTGCGGATTTCGACGGGACCGAGGCCGGCCGCTTCCTTGACGACCTTGAACTCGATGGGCAGTCCGTGGCAGTCCCATCCCGGCACGTAGGGTGTCTCGAATCCGGCCATCGTGCGGGCTTTGAGGACGAGATCCTTGAGGATTTTGTTGAGGGCGGTGCCCATGTGCACATCGCCATTGGCGAAAGGCGGACCGTCGTGCAGCACGAATCGCGGGGCGTTTTGAGCGCGGCGGCGGGACTGGATGCGCTCGTAAAGTCTGGTGCTTTCCCACTTTTCCAGGCGCAACGGTTCGCGCTTCACCAGATCGGCGCGCATGGGAAACTCCGTCGTGGGCAGAAGGACGGTATGCTTGTACGACTCCGCCGGGGCGGGGCCGCTGGATGTGGGCTGGCTCATGGAATGATCGCGCGGCGGCCGGGCTGGCCGCGGAAAAGAAAAGCATGGACCCTAATCCGCCTGCCATAGGGGTCAAGGCGCCCGGCTGGAGAATCCGCTTGCCAACCGGCGCCGCATGAGCGACGCACCACGACATCTGTGTCCCTCGCTTCTTCGTTCATCCGCACCTCGTCGATGCTGGCCGCGCATCCCATGCGTCTAGGCGTGGTGGGCACCGGCTTCATCGCCACCGGGCTGCTGGCGCTGTGTGCGACCCGCGCCGATCTGCGGGTGGCGGGAATCCTGACGCGCCGGCCCGCGTCACAAGTGAGATGCGCGAGGCCGGATTTGCTGACGCAGAATCTGGAACAACTGATCGCGAACTCGGATGTGATCGTGGAGTGCAGCGGCACGGTGCGGCACGCGGCGGAAGTGACGGCCGCAGCCCAGGCGGCGGGCATGCCTGTGGTCACGATGAACTCCGAGTTCCATGTGACCGTGGGTTCGCATTTTGTGGGGAGCGGCCTGATCACCGAGGCGGAAGGGGACCAATCCGGATCGCTGGCGGCACTGGCGGAGGAGGTGCGCGAAATGGGATTCGAGCCGAAGATTTTCGGGAACACGAAAGGGTATCTCAATCTGAATCCAAGCCGGGAGGACATGGACTACTGGGCGGAGCGACAAGGGATCCGGATGGAACAGGTGACTGCCTTTACGGACGGCACCAAGGTGCAGATCGAACAGGCGCTGGTGGCAAACGGGCTCGGAGGCACCATCGCGCGGGCCGGGCTGCTCGGGCCGCGCGCGGAAACCGTCGCTGAAGGAGTAAAACGCCTCTGGGAGGTGGTGGCCGATCTGGAGCACCCGTGCGCCGACTACGTGATCACGCCGGAATGGCCGGGCAGCATTTTCATCAGCGCGACACATCCGTCCGCCGACCCGGCCGCTCTGCGGTATTTCAAACTGGGCGCGGGGCCGCTGTACACGTTGATGCGTCCGTATCACCTGTGCTTCCTCGAGGTCTGCAAGACGTTCACCCGGATTCGCCAGGGGCGAGGGCCGCTTCTCAACAACTCCGAGTGTCCGCGAGTCAGCGTGGCCGCTATCGCGAAGAGGGATCTGGAGCCGGGCACACGGATCGAACGCGGCATCGGGAGTTTTCTGGTCCGCGGAGAGTCCGTGTTGCTCGATGACGAGCCCGACCATGTGCCAATCGGCTTGCTGGAGGATGCGGTGGTCACATCGCGTCTGGAGGCGGGCCAACTGCTGCGGTGTGCGGACGTGGAGCTGCCCGATTCCCTGGCGCTGCGCGCGTGGCGCGGGATCGTAGCGGACGCCGCCAGGCGGCGGGAAGTGAGCGAGGCAATCGCGGCGCCGGCGCTCGTGGGAGTGGGTTAAGGCGCGGCGCAGCACGAGGTCATCGGCGGCGCCTGAGGAGCAGGCAGCCTGCCAGAGTCAGCAACCCCGCGGCATGCGGCTCGGGGATCGGCGTGACGCGCACGGCGCCGAAGGCGATTTCGTCGCGGCTTCCGGCGCCTCCCACGTCGTCGCCGCCCCAGCGCAGGAAATAGTGCTGCCCGTCGGCGAGCGAGAGGCCGGCGAGAATGGCGGATCGCGGCGAGCTTTGCCAGGCCACAGGGGAGGCGGCGGCCTCGGCAGGCGAGAGGACGTCGAATTCCGGACCCGCGTGCGTGTACGCGATGTTGTCGGCCGAGTGGAAAAACCGGAAGTCGTTCGAGCGCCCCTGGTCATTGTAAACCCACGTCGTCCAATCGACCTGCAGGCTGGTGACCGTGGCGCCGGTGGTGTTGTGCAGGCGCAGCGTGAACATGCCGGGTGTCCAGAAGGTGCCCGTCGGTTGCACGCCCAGCGCCGTTTGGCCGCCGCCGACGTCGAATGCGTACACCCCGGCGGCGGACTCGCTGCCGGTGGAGCTTCCCTGGCCGCCCGTCTGCTCGACGCTGAAAGTGGCCTGGGTGCCGGTGAGCGAACCATCGGCGTTCATCGACCAAAGTCCGGCGTCCAGTTGGCCGGAGGCGGGGGTGGCGGTGGCCCAGATGGCGGGCGCCGTGAACCCGCCGAACGAGGCATCGGCAGGCGAGAACAGAGACGAAAGGCTCAGCGCGCCAAAGGCCGGCGTGGCGCACAGAGGAAGAGCGAGCGCGAGGAGGAGGATGGTATGTTTCATGGTGGGAGGGTGTGGGAGATGGTGGATTGTGGATTTGTGGGATTGTGGATTTGTATGTGTGGGAACCGATGTGGGGAGAATGGGAGGAATGTGCGTGGCGTTCAGAACGGACTGGGGCGGCGGGTTCTTTCACGGAACGTCACATTTTTTTCCGGGAGGGCCGGCGATTCATGAACAACGGGTTGCGGCCGCGAGGGCGCGGGGTTGCGGGGCGGAGGCCGGGCGGCGCCCTTGCCCTGCGGGGCGAAGGCTGGTAACGAAGGCAGATGCGGCTCTCGAAAAGGGCGGAATACGGATTGCGCGCCATCGTGGCGATGGCGCGGCGGGGCCAGACACGTCCGGTGGCGATTCAGGACTTGTCGGAAGGCGAGCGGATTCCCGTGAAGTTTCTCGAGCACATTCTGCTCGAGTTGAAGCGGAGCGGGTTGTTGCAGAGCAAGCGCGGCGTGGGAGGCGGCTATTTCCTGAACCGGCCGGTGGACGAGATTTCGCTTGGCGAGATCGTGGAGGTGATGGACGGGCCGTTTGAGCCGATGACGTGCACGCAGCCGGGGAAACCGGGACGATGCGGGTGCGGCCAGCGGAAACCATGCGGGCTCGGAGCGATGTTCGGAGAACTGCAGGACTCGGTGCGCCAATTCCTGTCGACACGCACCGTGGCGGACGTGATCAAGCGGGAGAAATCGGCGGCGCGGAGTGCCGAGAGTTGAGACAATGGACGACTTGTTTGCGAGTGATCCGGCGGAGGCCGGGGTGGAGGAACCGGTCGGGACGGACGCGGAGGCGATGACGGCCGCCTGGGTGGAACCGCTGGCCTCCAGGATGCGGCCGCGCACGCTGGACGAATACGTGGGCCAGGAGCAGGTGCTTGGATCGGGCCGTCTGCTGCGGCGCGCGGTGGAGGCGGACCGGTTCACGTCGCTGATTTTTTACGGTCCACCGGGGACGGGGAAAACGAGCCTGGCGCAGATCATTGCGCGGCACACGCGGTCGAGGTTCATCAACCTCAGCGGAGTGGAATCCAATGTGGCGGACATCCGGAAGGCGGCGGAGACGGCGGAGAGCGAGCGCCGCCTGCGCCGGCGCAGCACGATCCTCTTTGTCGATGAAATCCACCGGTTCAACAAGGCGCAGCAGGACGTGCTGCTGCCGGCCATCGAACGCGGAACCGTGCGCTTCATCGGCGCCACCACGCACAATCCATTCTTCTACATCAACAGCCCGCTGGTCTCGCGCTCGCAGTTGTTTCAACTCGAGCCGCTGCCCGAGACGGCGTTGCTCTCGCTGATGGTCCGGGCGCTCGGTGACCGCGAACGCGGGCTGGGCACGATGCGGATCGAGGCGGAGGAGGCCGCCCTCCGGCACCTGGCGCGCATGGCCGATGGGGACGCCCGGAAGGCGCTGACGGCACTGGAACTCGCCGCGCTGACCACGCCCGCGGATCCCGACGGCCGGATCCGGATCACGCTGGCGGTGGCCGAGGAGTCAGCTCAGAAAAAGACGGTTGTGTATGACGGCGACGGCGATGCTCACTACGACACCGCCAGCGCCTTCATCAAGAGCATCCGCGGCAGCGACCCGGATGCCGCGCTGTACTGGCTGGCGAAGATGCTTCATGCCGGCGAGGATCCGAGATTCATCGCGCGGCGGCTCGTCATCGCCGCCAGCGAAGACATCGGGCTGGCGGATTCCCAAGGCCTGGTCGTGGCCGTGGCGGCGCAGCAGGCGGTCGATTTCGTCGGCATGCCGGAAGGCCGGATCCCGCTCGCCCACGCCACGGTCTATCTGGCCACCGCTCCCAAGAGCAATCGCA
>CAZYHO010000239.1:0-7433 GCA_964647495.1 uncultured Akkermansia sp.
CGCCATCAACAGCTCGTCTGTCCCTTCATGATTTGTGCGTCCCTGAGCCTGAACAGTAGGCGGCGCATCCCCCCCCCCAAGGTTCGCATGCCGCTCCATGTGCCCGCCTCCATGGAATTTCCATCGTCGAGTGGTCATGCCTGTGTCCGAGATTCCTGAGCGCCTTGACGCGTAACGATTCGTCCCTTAGGTGGCCGGCTTCGCTTTAGGTTCTTCCGAAGCGTGGCGCTGTGATTTCGGACCTTGCCGGCCCTGTGAATGGCGCCCGCTGGACCTGATCAACATGGCCTGCAATTTTTCCATTCATGAATACCACCATTCTTGCTCAAGCCGCCAATGAAGCCCGTGGCCTTGCCATGGATGCCGTCCACAAGTGTTCATCCGGACATTTAGGGCTGCCGCTTGGAGCGGCGGAGATCGGCGCAGTCCTGTTCGGCGGCAGTCTGTTGTGCGACCCGGCGGATCCCAAGTGGCTGAATCGTGACCGTTTCGTTCTGAGCGCGGGCCATGGTTCCATGTTTCTCTACAGCTGGCTTCACTTGGCCGGCTACGATTTGCCGATAGAGCAGGTGGAGGCGTTTCGATCGCTTCATTCGATCACGCCGGGGCACCCCGAGTTTCGCGAGACCCCTGGAGTCGAATGCACAACCGGTCCGCTTGGCCAGGGTGTCGGCAACGCGGTCGGGTATGCGCTGAGTGGACGCATGGCCGCCGCCACCTATAACACCGCTGAACACATTCTTTTTGACCATCATGTGATGGCGCTGGCAGGGGATGGTTGCTTGCAGGAAGGGGTGGCCATGGAGGCTGTCTCCTTTGCCGCGCACAACGGTCTGGACAATCTCATTCTCATCTACGACTCGAATGACGTGACGCTGGACGCCATGGCCAAGGTCACCCAGAGCGAGGACGTCGCCAGGAAATTCGAGGCTATCGGCTGGGATGTGACGACCATCGATGGACATGATCTCGGCGCGGTCGAATCCGCCGTGGCACGCGCCAAGACCGCGGACAACGGCCGCCCCAAACTCATCATTGCCAAGACGGAGATCGGGCGAGGCATCCCGGAGGTCGCCGGTACGGCCAAGGCGCATGGCGAAGGTGGCGCGAAGTTTGTCGAGGCGGCGAAGAAGAATCTGGGACTCCCGGACGGAACGCATTTCCACGTCAGCGACGAAGTGCGCGCGTATTTTGCGGAACTGAAGACCAGTCGCGCGGCGGCGCGAGCGGCCTGGCAATCGACGTTTGACGCCTGGGCTGCGGCAAATCCAGAGCTGAAGAGGCGATTGGACGCCGCACTGAAGAACGAACTGCCTCGCGATCTGATGGAACGCATTCCCGAGTTTCCGCTGGAAGGCAAGGCGGCCACGCGCAACAGCGGGGGCGAGATTATCCAGGTGCTGGCCGAGGCGGTGCCGCACCTTGTGACAGGAAGCGCCGACCTTTTCGGGAGCACCAAGAATTATGTGAAGAACGGGGGTGATTTTTCGGTGGCCAACCCGCGCGGCCGGAATATCTGGTTCGGCATCCGCGAGCACGGCATGGCCGCGATCTGCAACGGCATCGCGTACGACGGCATTTTCCGGGCGAGTGGCGCCACCTTCCTTGTCTTCGCCGACTACTGCCGGCCGAGCATCCGCCTGGCGGCGCTGGCCCAGATTCCCGTGACGTACATATTCACGCACGATTCGGTCGGTGTCGGTGAGGACGGCCCCACGCATCAGCCGGTGGAAACCGTGAGTGCGCTGCGTCTGATCCCGAATCTCGACGTGATCAGGCCGGCGGACGCGGAAGAAACAGCGGCCGCCTTCATCGCGGCACTCGAGCGCACCAACGGCCCGACCCTGCTGGCGCTCAGCCGCCAGGATTTGCCGCATCTTGGATTCGCCAGTTCACGCACGCGCCGCGAAGGCGTGTTCCGTGGCGGGTACGTTCTGAAGAAAGAGATCGGCCCGCTTGCAGCGATCGTCATCGCCACCGGGTCCGAAGTGCAGCACGCGGTGGCCGCGGCCAAAGACCAGCCGGGTGTGCGCATCGTTTCCCTGCCGTGCTTCGAACGCTTCGACCGTCAGCCGCAGGAGTATCGGGACGAAGTGCTTCCTCCCTCCTGCACGCGGCGCATCGCGATCGAGGCGGGCGTGCCGGGGCTGTGGTGGAAATACGTCGGCACCGAAGGACGTGTCATCGGGATCGATCGCTTCGGGCTTTCCGCGCCTGGCGCGACGGTCTTCAAGGAACTCGGCATCACCCCCGAGGCTGTCGCCCAGTCGCTGGCGGCATCTTGAAAACACTGATGGCGATCCCGCCGGCGAGAGTGAGAGCGAGGCCGCCGAGCTGCAATGCGGAAACAGGTTCCGCGAGCACAAGCGCGGCGAGGATGACGGTGCCGACCGGACCGACCATGCCGATAACCGACGTAGCTGTGGCCCCGGCACGTTTCAGTCCCCATCCTAACAGGTAAGCCGGCACGACTGTCCCGAGCAATGCGATCGTCAATCCGAGCTGCCAGGCGGCAGGCGGTTGGGTGGCCAGGGCGCGCCACTCACGGGTCATCCCGTAATGCGTCAGAACCATGAGAGCGGAGGCTGTGAGAACCCACGACATCAACCGAGCCGCTCCGAGCCGTTGAACCATCGCGCCGCTCGCCAGCGTAAAGCTTGCATAGGTGAGTGCGCTGGCGAAAACGAGCGCGGCGCCGAGGACCATGTTGCCTTGTGGTCCGACGCGCAGCTCGCTCCAGAACCCGAGGCACAGTCCCGCATACGCAACCATCACGGCAGCGAGCGCAGCGGGCCGTGACTTTTGCCCGAAACACACGACCGAGCCGGCCAGGACCATCGACGGGTAAGTGAAAAGTATCATCCGTTCCAAGCCCACACTGATATACTGCAGACCGAGAAAGTTCACCAGGGACGACAGGTAATAACCGACGAACCCGAGCCCGAGCAGGCGTGCTACGTCCCCGCGCGCCAGAGGTCCCGCGTTTGTCCGGCGGGAGCGCCACTCACTCCACGCCAGGCCGCCCAGGAAAAAAGGCAGAGCGAGCAGGTTTCGCAGCGCCAGTATGGTGATCGTGTCCAGTCCTGAGCGGTAGCCCATTTTGATCAGGATTCCTTTGGCGCAGAAACAAAGCGAGCTGACGGCGATGATAAGAAAAGTGAGCGCTGCGGCGCCGAACCGCCGGCGGTCGGTTGCGGCGGCCGAGGGCGATGGATCGATCTGCGGGGATGCGGTAGGTCGGGCAATCATGAAGGGACAAAAAAACCCGCCGGCCTCAATAGGGCGGCGGGTTGGCGACAGGGGGTTCTTGTTTGAGAAAGTTCAGAAATCTCCACGCCCATGCCGCGCCGCCGTCTGGCTCAGCCAGACCGACAGTTTGCGCAGGCTAATGACAAGGGCGCGGTGCATGACAGGACTAATCGATGGCAACTCTGTCGCCCTGACGCCGAGACTCAACTTGTTTTTTCGCCTCGTGGTTCAAGAAGTCGTCTCCTGGCAGGAAGGGGTGCGGCGCAGGTCCCTGGTTTTCTGGCGGATGGACCTCAGGATCAACATCAGGAAGGCGTTCGGACGATATCGGAGATGCGTTGGATGGCCAGAGCGCGTCCCGTGGCTGGATCGGCCTCGACGACACAGCCGCAGAGGCGCACATCGCCGCGGGCGACGTGATTGCGGGTGGGAAGGTTTGTGCAGAAGCGATGGATGACCGGCAGCGGATCGCTGCCGATGACCGAATGGAGCGGACCGCACATTCCCGCGTCGGTCAAATAGGCGGTGCCGCCGGGAAAGACGATTTCGTCGGATGTCTGAACGTGCGTGTGGGTTCCGACCACGGCGGTGGCCAGTCCTTCCAGGCTGCGCGCGAAGGCGATTTTTTCACTGGTCGCCTCCGCGTGGAAGTCGACGAAGAGGACGTTCGTTTCCGGGAGCAGTCGGTCGATGGTGGCGCGTGCGGTGAGGAAAGGATTGTCGAGTGGTTGATTCATGAAGACGCGGCCCTGGACATTGAGCACGCCGACCCTGGCCTTCGGTGTGTCGAGCACGATGAATCCCTGGCCCGGGGCGCCGGGCGGGTAGTTGAGCGGGCGCAGCAGGCGCGGTTCCGTTTGTATGTACTCCATGATTTCAGGCTGGTCCCAGGCGTGATCGCCGAGCGTGATGACGGTGACGCCCGCACGAAACAGGCTGATGGCGATTTTCGGGGAGATGCCGCGTCCGCCGGCGGCATTTTCACCGTTGACGATGACAAAATCGGTCCGGAACCTCTCGCGCAGTTGCGGAAGCTGGTCGATCACTGTCCGGCGTCCGGGTTCTCCAAAGATGTCTCCAAGAAACAGAATGCGCAGTGGATCCGGTGTGGGGGATTCCTCGGTCATGAGGGGTCGACCCTTGCGGGAAATCGTTCACTGTAAAGCGGCACGCGCATGAGACGGATACGCACGGACCAATGGCCGCTTATTGCGGCGGTGAGCGCGCTGCTGGTTTCCGGCGGGGCACTGCTTTATTATGTGCTGGTTCAAAAGCCGGGATCCACGCCCGGCGCCGGGCCAGATGCACCGGCGGCGCGTGGGCCGCATCCGCCGATCGCCCTCTCGGCGATGGCGCCCGAGCCTCGGTGGGATCGGCTGGACCGCTATACGGACACGCTGAGCGCCGCCGATTTCCGGCAGGTGATGGACAGCGTGTACGGAGATGAATCGCGGGCCTGGCAGAAGCTGTTTGAGATCTCCGCGGAAGGGTTGCCACGCCCGCAAGTCGAGATCGTCCGGTGGTCAAAGGCGGAGGCGGAATCGCGTTTGCGGATCGGGCTGGCCGGCACGCGCAAGGCGCCTCGTTATTGGCGGGAGGCGTCCGAAATGCTTCCCGCCCCGGATCCGGGGAAGCGTCCGCTCGAGGGTGTCAGGGTGGCGATCGACGCCGGCCACATCGGCGGGGCATGGGCGCGCATGGAGCAGCGCTGGTATCAACCACCAGACGAAGAGACGGCGGTCATGGAAGGTGAAATGACTCTAATGACCGCGAGACTGCTGAAGCCCGCCCTGGAGGTGCTGGGGGCGCAGGTTTCGCTTGTCAGGGAGTCCACGGATCCGGTGACGGCGACCCGTCCGGATGATTTTTCCACTCTGACCACCTCCGCGGCGCAGGCCGAGCTTTATTTCTACCGGAAGGCGGAAATCCGCGCGCGGGCGGACAAGGTGAACCAGCAACTGCAGCCGGATCTGGTCATCTGTTTGCATTTCAATGCGGAGCCTTGGGGTGAGCCTGGCAAGGTCACATTCGTGGAGGCCAACCACCTGCACTTGATTGTGAACGGGCATTACGGTGAGGATGAGATGGCGCTGGACGACGTCCGCTACGAAATGCTCGAACGTGTATTTCAGCGCAGTGAGCGCGAGGAGCTGCGACTGGCCGATGCTGTCTCGCGAAGTCTGGCCGCCGCCACAGGGCTGCCACCATACGATTACGGCGCCGGGCACATGGCGGGCAATGCTCACCGCCCGCTCCCTGAAAATCCTTACGTCTGGGCTCGCAATCTCATGGCCAACCGGTTGTATCTATGTCCGGTTGTCTTCACAGAACCCTACGTCCTGAATAATCGCGAGGTCTACGATCGTGTCGCCGCCGGGGATTACGAGGGCGAACGCTTCGTTGCCGGCCGCATGCGACGGAGCCTCTATCGCGAGTATGCCGACGCGGTCGTTTCCGGGCTAAGAGCGCACTATGCTGCCCATCGGCCACAGCCTTGAGCAACGCCCAAGGCCGAGTTGGAAGGATGACTTATGTTTTGTACTGCGGTGGAGGGGTGCTTGCTGAGAGGATCCTATGGCCCACGCGGCGCGGACCCGGGTTCTGCTTCGGTGGAGGAACCGCGCAAAACCGCCATGGCGTCCGTCATTTCCTGCCAGCGGGCGGCGAGGCTGGCCACGGTCTCCGGCCGGCTGGGGGCGAGATTGTGTTGTTCAGCGCGGTCGGTGGCGATGTCATAAAGTTCCCACGGCTGGTCGCGGGCCGCGACAAGCTTGAGGTTTCCGTCGCGCAAGGCGCGATTTCCTTCGTGCAGCCACCAAAGCGGAGCGGGTCGATGAAGCGGAGCATCGGTGGTGAAGGCCGGGACGAGGCTGATGCCTGGGCGCGGCTGATTTGGGGGTGATGACGGACGGGCTTCGGCGAGCTCAAGGATGGTCGGCACGACGTCGATGAGGTGGATGGGTGTGTGGCGCAGCGATCCGGGATCGGAGATGCCCGCGGGCCAGTGGACTATGAAGGGTGTGCTTATGCCACCTTCATGCACCCAGGTCTTGTGGCGTCGGAACGGCGTGTTGCATGCGTTGGAGAATCCGGGACCAAGACAGAGGTAGGTGGACGCGCTTCCGGGCGGGGCATCGGGATCGTGCCCGCCGTGGCGGACCATGATTTCGGCCGAGGCGCCATTGTCTGAAGCAAAGAGAATCAGGGTGTTGGCGAAGACGCCCAGTCGCTTTGTTTCTTCGATGATGCGTCCAGTTTCGCGGTCCAGGCGGTCTGCCATCGCGGCGTGGATGCTCATTTTGACCGCCTGGAAGTGCCGCTGTTCGTCGTCCAGTGTAGCCCAAGGGAGCGATCTGTTCACCTCGCCGGAACCGAGTTTGGCGAGGGCATCCGGAAAGTCGTAGGGCGGTCCGATGTCGGGCTCGACAGCGGATAGCGGGGTGGCGACGAGCTGCATTTCCATCTGCCGGGCGAACCGGGCGGCCCGCATCTTTTCCCAGCCGTCGAGGTACCGGTCGCGGTACTTGGCGATGTCCTCAGGCAGGGCGTGGAGTGGAAAATGCGGGGCGATGAAGGCGACATACTGGAGGAACGGCCGGTCTGGATGACGCGTGACATGGTCGCGCAGGCAGTCGATGGCGTGATCGGCGGTGGCGATCGTCACATAGTAGCCTGTTTCATCGGCAGCCGGGGTGAGAGGCTGGTCATCGCGTTCGTTTCCAGCGGCGGTGAAATAGTTGCCGTCGTTTCTTGTGTGGAGTGAACGATCGAAGCCTCCCGCGAGCACGGCCCCGTCAATGTGCCACTTGCCGCTGTGGTACGAGCGATAACCGGTGGGTTTGAGGAGCTGAGGCAGCAGCGGCGCCCACGACGGGCGCCGCCCTTGGCCGCCGCCGGAGCCGCCCGGGAGGGTATCGCGACCAACTTGCTGGGCGTAGAAACCAGTGAGCAGGGCGGCGCGCGACGGCCAGCAACGGGCGGTGTTGTATGCTTGCGTAAAACGGAGACCTCCGCGAGCGAGGGCATCGAGATTCGGAGTGGCGATTTCACCGCCGTAACAGCCGAGATCCGAGTAGCCGAGATCATCGGCGAGGATGATGAGAATATTCGGTTTGGGTGGGGCGATGTCGGCGGCGGCCGGGACAGTGAGCGCGCCGGCGAGAGCGAAGGTGAGGAAGGGCAGG
>CAZYHO010000240.1:0-7402 GCA_964647495.1 uncultured Akkermansia sp.
TGCCCGGGGTACGCGTGAATTCAAGCGATGAGGTCGCGGATGACGCGGGAGGGCTCGACGCCCGTGAGCTTGAAGTCCAGGCCCTGGAATTTGTATGTGAAGCGCTCGTGGTCGATGCCGAGCATCTCGAGCACGGTGGCGTGGAAGTCGTGAATGTGAACAGGATCCTTGACGATGTTATAGGAAAACTCGTCGGTTTCCCCCCAGATCGTGCCGCCCTTGGCGCCGCCGCCGGCCATCCACATCGTGAAGCAGCGGGGGTGGTGGTCGCGGCCATAGTTGTCACGGCTGAGGCCGCCCTGGCTGTAGATGGTGCGTCCGAATTCGCCGCCCCAGATGACCAGGGTGTCTTCGAACATGCCGCGGCTCTTGAGGTCGTTGATGAGCCCGTGGATCGGCTGGTCGACGTCGCGGCACTGGAACGGCATGCGGCCTCCGCAGTTGCCGTGGTGGTCCCAGTTGTTGTGATAGATTTGCACGAAGCGCACGCCGCGTTCCACGAGCCGGCGCGCGAGCAGCGCGGAGTAGGCGAAGGTGCCCGGGTTGCGGGCTTCCTCGCCGTAGAGTTTGTAGGTGCTTTCCGGCTCGGCCGAGATCCGGGTGAGTTCGGGCACGCTGCTCTGCATGCGGAAGGCCATTTCGAACTGCTGGATGCGCGTGTGAGTCTCGCTGTCGCCGACCAGCTTGTAGTTCATTTCGTTGAGCGCCTTGAGGCCGTTGAGCTGCCGGCGGCGCAAGTCGCCGGACACGCCGGGCGGGTTGTTGATGAAGAGGATGGCGTCGCCGCTCGAGCGGAAACTCACGCCGGAGTGTTCACCGGGCAGAAAACCGGCGGACCACAGACGCGACGAAATCGCCTGCATCTGCTCGCGGTTGGTCGGTTCGGCGACAAGCACGACAAACGCGGGCAGGTCGGAATTCAACGCGCCCAGGCCGTAGCTCAACCATGACCCGATGCACGGGCGGCCGCCGACCTGGCTGCCGGTCTGCATCGCGGCGATGGCCGGCTCGTGATTGATGGCCTCCGTGTGCATCGAGCGGATCAGGCAGAGGTCGTCCACGATTTTCGCCTGGTAGGGCATGAGTTCCGTGTTCATCCACAGACCGTTGCTGCCGGCCTGCGAAAACTTGAATTTCGACGGCGCGATCGGGAAGCGCGACTGGCCGGACGTCATGGTGGTCAGCCGCTGGCCCATGCGCACGCTGTCCGGCAGGTCCTTGTCGTACCACTCCTGCATGGCCGGTTTGTAGTCCCAGAGGTCCATCTGGGCCGGGCCGCCGACCATGTGGAGGTAGATGACCTGTTTTGCCTTCGGCGCGAAATGCGGGAAGAGCGGCTTGCTGGCCGCCGCGGAGGGGGCGCCGGCCGCGAGCAGTTTGTCGGTCATGGATTCGCCGAGCAGCGTGGCCAGGGCGGACCAGCCGAGCACGTTCTTGCCCCGGGCGAAGAACTGACGGCGGGTTTCGTAGCGGATGTAGTCGTCGTGCAGGCTCATGGCGTGGCTGGGTTATTTGTTGAGCGTTTCGTCCAGATTCATCAACTGATTGGCGATCATGGTCCAGGCGGCGAGGGTGGGCGGGTCGATGGCGGGATCCGGCCTGGATTCACCGACGGCGATGAGGGCGGCCGCGGCGGAGGGTTCGGCGCGGTAGTGGGAAAGCATGTCGTCGAGCGTTCCTTTGACCACGCCGCGTTCCTCGGGGCGGAGCGGCCGGCTGAGCAGGCGTTCGGCGATGAAGGCGATGGCGCCATTGGTGTCGGCGGGGCCGGCGGCGAGCAGCGCCTGCTCGGCGAGCGTGCGCGCGGCCTCGACGTACTGCGTATCGTTGAGCGTGACGAGCGCCTGCAGCGGGGTATTCGTGCGCTCGCGGCGCAGGCAGGACGCCTCGCGCGCCGGGGCGTTGAAGATTTCCAGGCTGGCCGGCGGGGCCATGCGCTTCCAGAAGTTGTAGACACTGCGGCGGTAGAGGTTCTCGCCGGTGTCTTGTTTGTAAATGCGGGTGTTGCCTTCGACCATGCCCACCTTTTCCCAGATGCCCTCCGGTTGATACGGCCTGGCGCCCGGGCCGCCCATGCGGGACGAGAGCAGCCCGCTCGCGGCGAGGGCCGAATCGCGGATCATTTCGGCGTCCATGCGGAATCGCGGGCCGCGGCTGAGCAGCCGGTTGTCGCGGTCATTCTCGAGTTTTTCCGGCGGGATGACGGCGGACTGGCGATACGCGCTGGAGGTCACGATCAACGTGATCATGTGTTTCACGTTCCAGCCGCTGGCCCTGAATTCCTCGGCCAGCCAGTCGAGCAGGGGCTGGTTCACCGGCTCCTCGCCCATGATGCCGAAGTCATCGGAGGTCCGCACCAGGCCGGTGCCGAAGATTTCCTGCCAAAGGCGGTTCACGGTGACGCGCGCCGTCAGCGGATTTTCGGGCGAGACGAGCCATTGCGCCAGGCCGAGGCGGCTCTTCGGCGCGCCTTCCGGCATCGGGTGAAGCGCGTGGAAAACGCCGGCCTCGACTTCTTCGCCGAGCTGGTCGTAATTCCCGCGCATGAGGACGTGGGCCATCGGCTGGCTGTCTTTCTTTTCCTCCTGGACGTGCGTGACCGGGCTGCGGCCCCGGATCGCCTCCCGTTCGGCTTGCAGCCGCTCGATCGTCTGTTGCAGCCCCTGGAACGGCTGGTCGCGCGTCGTCAGATAGTGCTCGAAGAGCGCATTCCTTTGCTCGGGCGTGCGCTTCGCCGGATCGATCGCCAGCATCGTGCGCAGCGGGCCGTGCTCGTGCAGCGCGGCGACCTCTTCGTTGTTCAGGCGGCGGGCGTAGACGCGCAGGTCCTGCACGCTCCCGCCTTCGAACGCCTGGCCTTTGCTGCGCTGCCCGATGCGCAGCGGCACGGTCGTCCGGATCGAACCGGTCAGCGCGTCCTTCTCGACGTTCACATCGGCCGGTTTGCCATCGATGTAAATGCGGACACCGCCCGCCTTGCGGGAACCGTCGTATGTCACGAAGACATGCTGCCATGTGTTCGGCTTGAGCTGGTTGCCTTTGGTGCTGACCTTGATGGCGTTCGACTCCCAGGCGTCGACCAGGTGAACCGCGTACCCGGCGCCTTGCTGGAACAGATCCCAGCCGCGGTAGGCCGTGTCCTCGTCCATGCGCGCGATGATCCCGCCGAAAGCGCCGTTGCGGGCGGCGCGCACCCACGCGCCGTAACTGAATGGTTGATCCGCTTCGAAGTCCCCCTGGTTTCCGAGGTCGAAATTCGCGGCGGCCGTAAGGACGGGCGCGGGGCCGATGCGGCCGTCGGGTTTCCAGACGACCTTGCCGGTCGCCTTGAAGGTCATCGGTTCGCCACAGACCGCCCCGATTTCGTCGCCCACTCCCTCGATGAGCGGAGCATGCGCCACCAGTGCCTTGGGATCCACATCCTCGCCCAGGGCCTCCGTCGTGACCTCGGCCACCCATTTGTCGAATTCGGGAGAGGCGGTCGTCCGGCGCTCCGCGAGCAACGACTGCTGATTGGAGATTTCGCCGGGCAGCGCGGCCCAGCGAGACCGGTCTTCAGGCGTCTGGGGAACGATGATGGTGGCGTTGGCGCCACTGGCGTTGTTGCCGTCGAAGCCCGATTGCGTCGTGTTCCGGAAGAACGCGGCCATCGAGTAAAAGTCGCGGGTCGTCACCGGGTCGAACTTGTGGTCGTGGCACGCGGCGCAATTGGCCGTCAGCCCGAGGAACACCCAGGAGGTGGTTTCGACGCGGTCGCGGGCGTAGTTCGCCAGGTTTTCGGCCTCGATCGTCCCGCCTTCGTTGGTGGTGATGTTGCACCGCTGGAAGCCGGTGGCGATGAGCTGCTCCATCGTCGGATCCGGCAGCAGATCGCCCGCGATCTGCTCCACGATGAACTGATCGAACGGCATGTTCCTGTTGTACGCCTCGATCACCCAGTCGCGGTACGGCCACATCTCGCGGTAGTTGTCGAAATGCAGGCCGTGCGTGTCGGCATAGCGGGCGGCGTCCAGCCAGGCGCGGCCGCGATGTTCGCCATACCGCGGCGAGGCAAGCAGCCTGCCGACGAATTTTTCGTAATAGTCCGGAGAGGCATCGTCGACAAAGGCATCCACCTCGGCCGGCTCGGGAACGATCCCCGTCAGATCGAGCGAAAGCCGCCGGGCCAGCGCGCGGCGGTCGGTTTCAGGATTCGGAGACAGGCCGGCCTCGCCCAGCTTCGCGAGCCAGAAGGCGTCGACAGGTGTGCGCACCGGAACGGACGGGCGGCTGATTTCCGGAACGGCGGGCCTCTCGGGCTTCACGAACGCCCAGTGCGGCTGCCAGTTGGCGCCCTCCTCGATCCAGCGGCGCAACTTCTCCTTGTCCTCCGGCGCGAGTTGCTTCTGCGCGTCCGGCGGCGGCATCACGTCATCCGGGTCGGTCGCCGTGATGCGCTGCCACAGCGGACTCTCGCCGGCATTGCCTTTGACCACAGGCGCGGCCCGGTCATCGCCCGCCTGAAACAAACCATCCTCGGTGTCGAGCCGCAGACCGGCTTTCCGCGTGCCGGGGTCGGCGCCGTGGCAATTCAAACAGGCCTCGGCCAGGATCGGCTGGATGTCGCGATTGAACACAATCGATCCACCCGCCGTCGCGTCGGCGGCCGCCACCCAGAACGGCGCCGCGACCGCGCCGGCCGCCGCCAGGAGATACACAGACTTGAGCATGCTATTATATAGGCGAGCTGCGCCGCCGTCTCAAGGTGCAGATCACACTCAGGCACGGCCGTCCTCCTCGTAAGGGATTCCCGGCACCGCATTCGGAATGCCCATGAGGCGCTTCTCGCCGCCGCCATCCTCCAGCCCAAGCCCGCGCCCGCCGAATGCTGCACGTTTGACCACCGTCGAAAATCGCACCACCCCCGCAGTGGACCTGTCACCCCTCTTCGGTGGTAGTCCGGCCTGCGCGATGGCTGGCGGATCGCAGCCGCAGCGCTTCTTCCAGGGCGCGCCAGCCGAGCGCGGCGCATTTGACTCGCTGCGGGAAATGGCGCACGCCCTGGAGGAGCTGCAGCTCGCCGAGGTCGGTGGATGGCGTGGGCGCTTCCGGGCCGCTGGTGAGCAGACGGTGGATTTCATCCACGACGAGCGCGGCATCGGACGCCGGACGCCCTTTGACGCGGGTGGTCATCATCGAGGCGGAGGCCTGGCTGATGGCACACCCCTGGCCGGTGAACTTGATGTCCTCGATGCCGCCCTCGGCCGAAAAACGTACCCACAGGTCGAGTTCATCCCCGCAGGATGGGTTGTCTCCGTGAACATGCACGGCCTCCGCCCCGAGCTGCCCGCGGTTTCGCGGACGGCGAGAATGGTCGAGGATCACCTCCTGATACAGCTCACGGAGATCGTCATTCATGAACCGAAGAACTTCCGGGCTTCGTGCAGGATATCAATCATGTGGTCCACCTCCTCCCGCGTGTTGTAAAAGTAGAAGCTCGCGCGTGTCGTGGCCGCGACACCGAACCGCCGCATGAGCGGCTGCGTGCAGTGGTGACCGCCGCGCAGCGCCAGCCCGCGCGCATTTGCAAAAGTGGTCAGGTCGTGGGGATGCACACCCTCCATGGCAAACGACACGAGCGCTCCCCGCGGCGGTGGCGGACCGAAAATCCGCAGGCCGGGTACTTCCCCGAGCCTGGTCTGCGCGTGGGCGGTCAACGCGGCGTCATGCTCGGCGATCGCGGCCAAGCCGACGGCCGTCAGGTAATCCAGCGCGGCGGCCAGTCCGATGGCGCCGGCGATGTTGGGCGTTCCAGCCTCGAATCGTGCGGGCGGCGGTTTGTATGTGCTTTCTTCGAGAGTCACCCGGTTGATCATCTCACCGCCCCCTTGCCACGGCGGCAGCGACTCCAGCACCGAACGCCGGCCGTAAAGCGCGCCGATGCCGGTAGGACCGCAGAGTTTGTGACCGGAGAATGCGAAGAAGTCGCACCCAAGCGCCTGCACATCGACCGGCATGTGGCCCGCGCTCTGGGCGCCGTCGATCAGCGTGGTGACGCCGAGGTCGCGCGCGCGGCGGCAGAGATCGGCGGCGGGATTCAGAGTGCCCAGCGAATTCGAGACATGCACGAAGGCAAAGAGACGCACCTCCGGCGTGAGCAGGCGTTCAAGCGCGTCGATTTCGAGATTTCCGTCGTCGGTGACAGGCACAAACCGCAGAGCCGCGCCCGATCGCCGCGCGGCCAGTTGCCATGGCACCAGATTGCTGTGGTGTTCCATGCCCGTGAGCAGCACGACATCGCCCGGACGCAAAAACGCGTCGGTCCAGACCTGGGCCACCAGGTTCACGGCTTCGGTCACGCCCCGCGTGAAAATGATCTCGTCCGCGCTTTCCGCTCCGAGAAACCCCGCAACCGTCGCGCGCGCCGATTCGTAGGCCTCGGTCGACCGGCGGCTCAACTCGTGCAGCCCGCGGTGCACGTTCGCATTGTCGCTCGTATAGTGCCGCATCAGCGCATCCACCACCTGCCGCGGTTTTTGGCTTGTCGCGGCATTGTCGAAGTATATCAACGGATGCCCCTCGACTCTCTGGTCGAGAATCGGGAAGTCAGCGCGTATCCGCGCCCAATCGATCGCTTCGGACATGGTGGACTGTTCAGGCAAATAATCCCGGGCGCCAGAGAGGAGTCTGCCGGACGTTCGGAGTCGTGAGGCGCAGGGTGGGGATTGGACATCCGGAACGTGGGGCGGCGCGTGTATCCATCCCGCAGCCCACCATCCTGCCAATCCGAACCCGCTCGAGAATCAAAGCGCGCCCTGCCACTCACGCAAGCCGCGGACCACATCGCTCATTGCCGAGGTGGAGCATCGCCGGCCTCCTGGCCGAAATTGTGCCGCATTTCGCGCGCGGTTCCGGTGAGCCGGGCGTCCGGGCGCAGGACGGCGGTCAGAGTGGCCATGGATCCATTAAGGCGACCTCCGGCGTCGAGGAGGATGTGTCCGGCGAGCACCGATCCGTCGACCGCGCCACCGCGGCTGATGTGAACGCGCCCGGCACAGCAGATGTCGCCTGTCAATTCTCCGTGAATGTCGGCCGCCAGCGCGAATATCCGCTGATGAAACGTGCGGCGAGCGCCGCGCGCCAGCACAAGGTGTCCACAGTGCAACTCACCGATCGTCTCGCCCCGGCCGAAGTACTCCGCGCGACCGGTGACGGTGAATGCTCCTGTGGCCTGCCCGCGCACTACCAGTTCCCCGCACCGGACCGAGGCGGCCACCAGGCGCCCGCGATGATGAACGACCACGCCGCCTGCCGTGGCCAGATTGGCCTGCACCTCGCCGTCGATGTCGTGATCGCGCAGCGGAAAGTGGCGTCCGCATTCCGGACAGGCATGCGAAAGCGCGCGCATCGGCAATTCGGCGGG
>CAZYHO010000241.1:0-4019 GCA_964647495.1 uncultured Akkermansia sp.
GCATCCGTCACACGGACCTCACGCACCGGCCATCCACGCATCCGCTCATCCGCGACTCAATCGAAATATCCCGCAATCCCATCCATGAAAACGAAACTGATCGCCTTCACGGCTTCTCTCATCCTGACCGCCGCGCTGGCATTCGGCCATGGCGGGGTCGAAATCGGGCCGAACGGCGGGCGCCTGCTCGAACTCGGCAAGAACCCCGTGCTTCACGCCGAGGTCACGCTGAAGGATGACAAGTTCCATGTCGCCGTGCTCGACAAGGCGCTGAAACCGGTCGAGCTGAAAGAGCAGACGCTGACGGCGACCGGCGGCACGCGCCAGAAGCCCGAGAAACTCACTGTCGAGAAGACGGCCGAAGGATTTGTCATTCCGGCCGTGAAGCCGGGACAATGGCTGATCATGCAGTTCAAGGAGAATGCGAAGGCGAAGGCGGTGACCGCGCGCATGGAATACAACACCGAGAATTGCGATGCCTGCGATTCGGAGGAGTGGGTCTGCAAGTGCGAGGCGAACAAGGAGAAGGAGAAAGAGAAGGACAAGAAGAAGTGAACGGTTGAGCCGCCGCCGCCTCAGCGGCGTTCCAGCCAGGCGGCCGCCCCGTATTTTTCGCGGACCAACCGTGCCGCGATCCGATGCGCTGTCTCCGCGTGCGCCGGATCCAGGGCCGCCGGCCGTGGGTGGAGCGCCGCGGCGAAAGCGATCGCCAGAGACCCTGGGACATCGATCCCCTGCACGCTGCCCTGATGCAGCAGGCCGTCGCGCGTGCGGCGTTGCGCGGCGCCCGCGATTTTGCGGCCGGCCGCGTCGACCACATCGGCCTGCACCGGCGCCCGAAAACAGTGGCCGCCCCGCCCCGGCAGCGGAGCGTCCGCGAGCCGGGCGGCCATCCCGCAGGCCGCCAGCGCGGCGGCCAGCGCCTTGTGGATGAGACGGTAGCTTGCGGCGGTGCCCAGCGCCGCCAGCGGATCGCCCGCGGGGAGCACGAGCGAATACGTCCAGTCGCACGCGTGATCGACCAGGCCGCCTCCGGTCCAGCGGCGCACCAGCGGACGACCCGGAAACCCCGACCTCACCGCCGCGTGCCGCCCGAAACAGCCGAACGAAATCCACGGCCCGTCCCAGCGATAGACGCGCAGCACCGGCACGTCCGCCACTGCAAGCAGCGATTCATCGAGCGCCATGTTCGCCGGACCGCCGCGTGGCGCCTCGTCCAGCCAGACACGGAGAGAGCCCGGGCGGCCGGCATCAGGATCAGCCACATCCATGGCCCACCCTTTGCGCTCGCGCGGAAACGGCAAGACGTATCGCGCCAGGCGACCTCGGCGCCATCTTCTGCGTCTCAGGGCGCCGCACGGGAACGACATGGGGGCGGGAACGACACGGGCGTCTCCGCGTGTTCGCGCGTTCGGCTCCGCGTCCGATTTGTGACGCACGCGGGCTTGCCGCGACCCGGGACCGGCGGCAGGATGGCGCAGTGCCGTCGTGTTACGACCACTCGCCGCGGGCACGCGCCCTGACCCTGACCACGATCCCATGACCATCGAGCAGACCGTCGATCACGTATTCGAGATCTGGGAGCGCCATGGCCGTGACGACTACATCGGCGAGCCGGTTTCGCAGTTGGAGCACGCGGTCCAGGCGGCGGGGCTGGCCGAGGCCGCCGGCGGCGACAACGAAGTGATTCTCGCCGCTTTTTTCCATGACTTCGGCCACTTGTGCTGCCCGGAGGCCGGATCGATGGACGGTTTCGGCGCGGTCGACCACGAGCGGCTCGGCGCCGACTACCTGCGCGGGCTCGGATTTCCCGAGCGCCTGTGCCGGCTCATCGAATCCCACGTCCGGACAAAGCGTTACCTCACATTCAAGAACCCCGTCTACCTCCAGCGCCTGTCCGAGGCTTCGCTCGCGACGCTGACGTTTCAAGGCGGGCCGATGACGGCCGATGAGGCGGCCGCTTTCGAAACCGACAGCCTCTTCCCGCTCCACCTCAAAATGCGGACCTGGGACGAGATGGCCAAAGAGGCGAATGTCCCGCTGCCCGATCTTGCCCGCTTCCGCGAAATGACGCTTCTTCTCCTCGCCGAGTCCGCCGCCTGACCCACTCCGACCATGCCCCGATCGCGCTCAACCGCTTCCATCCGCTTCTTCCGCCTTGCCGCCTGCCTGCTCGTGGCTGCCGCGCCGGTTTCCCGGCTGGCCGCCCACCCGGACAAGGTCGAAGACCGGCTGCTCCTCCATTTCGCCACCGGCACCCACCCGATCGAAGACGGGCGCTGGCTCGACCTGACGCACACGGCCGCCGCCGAGGTCAAAGGCTCGCCGGTATTTGAATCGATCGGCCCCGCGCAAGGGCTCAGGCTGGACGGCAGGAACGACTGGCTGCTCGTCGCCCCCGACCGCGAGTCCGCCTCCCCGTTGCTGCCGGCGCGCGAGTTCTCCGTCACGGCCTGGGTCCTGCTCGATGATACGCGCGCCGATGGCGGCCTCGCCGGGTTCGTCCAGGACAACGGCGATTTCGAAAAAGGATGGGTGCTCGGGTACGACAAGCAGGCATTCACTTTCCGCCTCGCCTCCACAGGCGCCGACGACGGCGACGGCAAGCTCACCACGCTGCGCGCCCGCTCCACGATCGAGACTGGCCGCTGGCGCCACGTCGCCGCCACCTACGACGGCACGACGATGCGGCTTTACGTCAATGGCAATCCCGAAGGCGAGTCGGCCGCCCAGTCCGGCGACATCCTTTATCCCGCGGCCGGACGGCTCGCCGTCGGCGCGTATGCCGACGACAACGAGCTTCACCCGCTCGAGGGCGCGCTGCAGGAGGTGAAGCTCTACAACCGCGTCATGACCGCCGCGGAAATCGCCGGCATCGCGGAGATGAATGCCGGCCTCATCGCCTGGAAGGAGGCGGTCAACGAGGCGCTCCAGTTCGTGGTCAAGCCGTATCTCCAGGGCGCCACCGCGGACAGCATCACGGTCATGGCCGAAATGAACGGCGCTGCCAGTCTGACGGTCCACTACGGCCCCGCCCACCCGCTCAAACTTTCCGCCACCTCGGAGGAGCCGCGCCACATCCAGACGGTCACGCTCGGCGGCCTGAAACCCCACGCCCGCTATTTCTATCGCGTCACGGCCCGCGATGCCGCCGGCAACCTGGCGCGCTCGGAGGTCGCCACTTTCCAGACGCTGCCGGGGCCGGACGATGCCTGGGCCTTCGGCATCCTGGGCGACACCCAGCGAAACCCGGAAATCACACGCCGCTGCGCCGACGGCATTTTCGCGTTGCGGCCGAATTTCCTGCTCCACTGCGGTGATGTCGTCGACGACGGCTTCGCCAAATCCCAATGGGTGTTCGATCTTTTCGAGCCGTGCTCCCGGCTCATGGCCCACGTGCCGGTTTTCCCGGTCATCGGCAACCACGAGAAAAACTCGCACTGGTACTACGATTATTTTCACCTCCCGGAGCCCGAGTACTTCTACACGTTCCGCTGCGGCAACGCCGAATTCTTCATGGTCGATTCCAACAAACCCTGCGGCCCGGACGGCGAACAATTCGCGCTGCTGGACAAGGCGCTCGCCGCCTCCACCGCCACATGGAAATTCGCCGCCCACCACCATCCGTGCTTCAGCTCCGACGAGGACGATTTCGGTGACACATGGAAGGGAAAAGAAGACATCAATTTCCGTCCCGGCGACCGCAACGCGCGCCATCTCATCCCGCTCTACGAGAAACATGGCGTCGACATCGTGTTCGCCGGCCACATTCACAGTTACGAGCGCACCTGGCCGATCCTCAACATGACCATCAACCAGGCCCGCGGCGTCCGATACATCGTCAGCGGCGGCGGTGGCGGCGGACTCGAGCAGGCCGGCCCGCAGCGCGCCTGGTTCAGCATCCACGTCCAGCGCGGCCACCACTTCTGTTTCGCCACAGTGCAGGATCGAACGATCCAGTTCAAGGCGTACGACCTCGAAGGCCGCCTCTTCGATACCTTCGAACTCACGAAGCCACC
>CAZYHO010000241.1:4119-7372 GCA_964647495.1 uncultured Akkermansia sp.
GGCGGGTGTCACGCGCCGCCGCCGTCCGCCAGCCACTCCGTGAGCAGGCCACAGAGGCTATCGGCCGCGCGATGACCGGCCGCGGTGACCTCATCGTGGCTGAGCGGTCCATCGGACAGGCCGGCGGCCATGTTCGTCAGGCACGAAAATCCCGCGATTTCCATCCCGAGCGCGCGGGCCTGGATCGCCTCGAGCACGGTCGACATGCCGACCGCATCGGCGCCGAGCGCGCGCAGAAGGCGCACTTCGGCCGGTGTTTCGTACTGTGGGCCGGTCACTCCGGCATACACGCCTTCGCGGAGGATCAATCCGCGCGCCGCCGCGCGATCGAGGAGCGCGCGGCGCAACGGCTGCGAGTAGACCTCGCTCATGTCGTGGAAATGCGGGCCGCCGACAAGCGGCGACGTTCCTGTGAGGTTGATGTGGTCCGAAAGCATCATCCATTCGCCCGGCGCGAACGACCGGTTCAGGCATCCCGCCGCGTTGGTCAGCACCAGTGTGCGCACGCCGCGCTGCGCGAGCCACCGGACGCCGGCCGTCACGGCGCGGGCGTCATGGCCCTCGTACAAATGCACCCGACCTTGCATCAGCCAGACGCGGCGTCCGCCCAGCTCGCCCAGCACCAGCCGTCCCTCGTGGCCCGGCACCGAGGAGACCGGCAGCCCGGCCGCCGGAAACGCGATCGTTTCGATCACGCGGTCGCATCGGTCGGCCAGCCCGCCGAGGCCGGATCCAAGAACGATGGCCGGCGGCGAATCGGCGGGCGGCGAATCGGCGGCATCCCGGCCCGGACTGGCGTGAGCAGGTCGGGTCACGGCCTCACTGTTTCGCCGCGGCCTCGAGTTCCCGGAGGCGCGCGTGGCGGATCTCGACGTGTCCGTCGCCGCGGCTCAATTCCTGGAACCCGATGCGGCCGCGCCGCGGGCGGTCGCGGAGCGGAGGCGCCTCTTTGCCGTCGTGGCGCAGGACGGGCTCCGTGAATTCGGCCAGGTCGATGTCCTGCACCGTCTCGCCGTTCAGCACGACCTTCGCGCGCGACCCGCGCAGTTCGATGCGCACCGGGTTCCATTCCTCCGGTTTGTAGAGCTGGCGCGACGGGGCGGCGGCGCGATAGAAACCACCGGTGAGTTCGCTGTCCTTGGCGGCGGGATTGTACCGCTTGTCCGCCATTTGCAGTTCCAGGCCATCGAAAGCCGGATCCCCCTGGGCCGGCGCGCGCAGCGCGCATCCACTGTTGCCGAGCGGCCCGAGCTTGAATTCGTACGCCAGCACAAAGTCGCCGTACTCGCGCTCGCTGATCAGCCAGCACCCGCGCACCCCGGCACTCCGCAACACTCCATCCTTCACCTCCCACGCCGCCCCCTCGGGCGGCGGCTTCGACACATCAGCCCAGTCCCGGATCACAAATCCGCGCGGTTTCCCGTCCTCCGCAAACAATCGCACGAAGCCGTCTTCTTCTTCTTCTTCTTCTGCTTCCGCTGCCACCTCGCTCCAGCCGCCCGCCGCCAGCCAGGTGACCGCCGTGCTGCCAAAAAATGCTCGCCGTTTCATCCCGCCACCCTAATCGCCCGCCGCTACTGTCCAGGTCGATTTCTCAGACCTCTGATCTCTGAATCGCACGCGCAAGGGGTCTGTCCCCGGATTACTTTGGACTTGCGAGATATCTGGCGTCGATGCAGAGTATTCTCCATGATTTCCACGTTTTCTTCAATCGACTGGAGAGTGGGGAGGGGATTGTGGGTGGCGGTGGCCGTGATGGTGATGACCGGGGCGAGTTGTTCCGGGTCGAAGCCGGCTGGGGCGTACCGGTACGAGTATCGGGATGGGCGAACGGCCCGGATCACGGCGGACGGGTATGCGGTGGCGCCGCGCGGGGCGCCGGCGGCGGTGAAGCGGGCGATTCAGGCGGGGAACGAGATTTGCCGGAGGCCGTACCGGCGCGGGGGCGGACATGCGCGGCTGAACGACACGGCGTACGATTGCTCCGGGAGCGCGAGTTACGTTTTGAACAAGGCGGGCTTGATGCGGGGGTCGATGCCATCGGGGCCGTTCCGGAAGTACGGCAAGAGCGGGCCAGGACGGTGGATCAGCGTGTATTCGCGGGACGGGCACGTTTTTCTGGTGGTGGCGGGGCTGCGGTTCGACACGAGCAGTGGCGGCAACGGGCACGTCGGGCCGCGGTGGCAGACAAAATCGCGCTCGACCAGGCACTTTGTAGTGCGCCATCCTCGGGGTCTGTGATGACCGAGGAACATGCCACCGACGCGGTCGACACCGCGAATGCCGCCCAGTGCCGCGCCGTGATCCGGCCGGTGATCGCGGTGACGATGGGTGATCCGGCGGGTGTGGGGCCGGAATTGTGCCTGAGGCTGCTGCGCGAGCCGGCGATCCTGGCGCTGTGCCGGCCGGTCATTTTCGGGGACGCGGACGTGCTGCGGCGGGTGGCGGACGTGTTGAGCTGGCCGTTCGACGAGGAGTGGGTGGTCAGCGACCTGAGCGGAACGGAGGATCTGCCCTGCGCTATCTGGCATCTGCCGGTTCCGGGGCTGCCGGAAATGCTGCGTCCCGGCCGTTTCACCGCGGAGACCGGGGGGGCGAGTTTCCACTACATCGAAAAGGCGATCGAGGCGGTGCGGGCGCGGCGGGTCGCCGGCGTGACGACCGGCCCGATCAACAAGGGGGCATTAAACGCCGCAGGGATCGAATTTCCGGGCCACACGGAGATATTCGCGGAACGCACAGGGTCGGCGCGCTGGTGCATGATGCAATGGTCCGAGGTGGTGACGTGCACATTCGTGACCTGCCACGTCGGGTACGCGGAGGTGCCGGGTCTGCTGACGCCGGAGCGCGTGCTCGAGGTCATCGAACTCACCGACGAGGCAATGCGGCGGCTCGGGGTGGAGCGGCCGCGGCTGGTCGTGTGCGGCCTGAACCCGCACGCGGGCGAAGCGGGTTTGTTCGGCCGCGGCGAGGAGGAAAGCTCGGTGCTGCCCGCGGTGGAAGCGGCGCGCGCCCGCGGGATCGCCGTCGACGGACCGCTGCCGGCCGACACCTGTTTTATTCCTGCGCGGCGGCGGACGACGGACGCCTTCGTCTGCCTGTACCACGACCAGGGGCACATCCCCCTCAAGGCGCTCGCGTTCGATTCAGCCGTCAATACCACGCTCGGCCTGCCGGTGGTCCGCACAAGCGTCGATCACGGCACCGCCGGCGACATCGCCTGGCAGGGCGAGGCGGATCCGGGCAGCCTGTT
>CAZYHO010000242.1:0-7360 GCA_964647495.1 uncultured Akkermansia sp.
TTTCGCATCATGTTTCTCTCATTGCATCGCACGTCCGGATCGGGCGCCAGGCAAGCCAATTGTTATTGGCAGCCGATGGCCGTGCCGTGCCCGATGAACGGGCTGCGCCTTGAGAAGAAAGAGGCGTTCGATTTCGGCCGACGCGCGATCGCGCCAGCACACCCGGGCAGAGGGGCGCCCAGGCCCTGAACTCCAGACGGTTTCGTCCCGCGTTCACCCTGCTCGCCTCATGGCCGGCAGGGTTTTTTTGTTTCAGGCGGTCGTCGCATTCATCACTTCATCACAAATCAAGACAAGGCCGCGGCCCGCGAACAAGACAGCAAACTTTCATATCATAGACTCATGAAGACAAAAGACCTCATTCAACTCGGCGTTCCGCAGTTCGGCGACGGGCTGGCGGAGGCGCGTGGTTTCATCAAGGGGTTTATCGCGCGCGGAGGCGTCGGCGCGGCGCTGCCGGCGGAAATTCTGGCGGTGGTGGCCGAGCCCGAGGCATTTTTCGATGACGAGCATCGGGGCGCTTTGGCGCGCGCCATTTACCGGCCTCCGTTCACGCCGCGCGCGCAGCCCGCGCCGTGGCGCCAGTGGGGGACCGGCCTTGAGCCGCAGGCAGTCCAGCAGCTGGCGAATGCCTGCGCGCTGCCGGTGGCGGTGGCCGGCGCCTTGATGCCGGACGCGCACCTCGGTTACGGCCTGCCGATCGGCGGTGTGCTCGCGACGGAGAACGCCGTGGTCCCTTACGCCGTGGGCGTCGACATCGCGTGCCGGATGAGGCTCACCGTTTTCGACCGCAAGGCGAACACGCTCGCCGGCCAGAAAAACCGCCTCGCCAATATCCTCGAAGACGAAACGCGTTTCGGCATCGGCGCCGCATTCGAAACACCGCGCGAGCACGACGTCATGGACGACGACTGGACAGTCTCGCCCGTGACGCGGCAGCTTCGCGACAAGGCGTGGAAGCAGCTCGGCACCAGCGGTTCGGGCAACCACTTCGTCGAGTTCGGCGCGTTCACGGTCACCGAAGGCCAGGCCGCCGCCCTCCGCCCGGCCGGATTCGAGATCGAAGCGGGCGAGTACCTCGCGCTCCTGAGCCACTCGGGATCGCGCGGGACAGGCGCGCAAGTCTGCGACGTGTACAGCAAGCGGGCCATGGCCCGCCACGCCCACCTGCCGAAGGAACTCAAGCACCTGGCCTGGCTTTCGCTCGACGAAGCGGACGGCCAGGAGTACTGGGAGGCGATGAACCTGATGGGGCGCTACGCCGCGGCGAATCACGCGGTGATCCACCGCGCGGTCGCCCGGAAAGTCGGCGCGGCCATCCTCGTGGCGGTCGAGAACCACCATAACTTCGCGTGGAAAGAGACTCACCTCATCGACGGCCGGCCCCGCGAGCTGATCGTGCATCGCAAGGGCGCGACCCCGGCCGGCGAAGGCGTGCTCGGCGTCATCCCCGGATCGATGGCCACGCCGGGTTACCTGGTCAGCGGCAAGGGGAATAGCGAGTCGCTCCACAGTGCCTCCCACGGCGCCGGCCGTGTGATGAGCCGCAGCAAGGCGGTGCAATCATTCACATGGAGCGGCGTTCGCAAACAACTCGCCGCCGCCGGGGTCGACCTCCTCTCGGCCGGCCTCGACGAAGTGCCCGGCGTCTACAAAGACATCGAAACCGTCATGGCCGCCCAGACCGACCTCGTCGACGTCCTCGGCCGCTTCGACCCGAAACTCGTGAAAATGTGTCCCGCCGGCGAAAAAGCCGAAGACTGAGCGCTGCCTTCTGACTCCTGCCCTGACCCCTGAACACCGAATACCAAAAACCACGCTCCCATGACCATTCTCGATGAACCCACTGTGCTCGTGCTCAACCGGCACTGGCAGGCGATCGACGTCAAGACTCCGGTTGACGCCTTCGGCATGATGGCCGCCGGCCAGGCTGCCGCGCTCGACATGACCGATGGCGCGATGAATCCGACGCCCTGGCCCGACTGGCTGAAGCTGCCGGTGCGCGCCGGCGACGGCGCGGCCCGCACCGTGCGCGGCGCCGTCCGCGTGCCGACCGTGATCGTGCTGGCCCGCTTCGACCGCGTGCCGATGCGCCGGCCGCGTTTCGGCCTGCGCGGGTTGTGGCAGCGCGATGGCGGTGTGTGCCAATACACCGGGCGGCCGCTGCGCCCCGGCGAAGGAAATATCGACCACGTGGTTCCCCGGTCGCGCGGCGGCGCCAGCACCTGGGAAAACTGCGTGCTCACCCACAAATCGATCAACAACCGCAAGGGCGCGCGCACTCCGGCCGAAGCCGGCCTCCGCCTGCTTCGGATCCCCCGCACACCGCGCGAGGTGCCCGTCACCTGCCTCATCCGCAATACCCACGCCGTCCGCGACTGGGAGCCGTTCCTGCTGCGCTGAGGCCCTCGGCATCGTGAAGTCTTGTCGTCCCTGGCCCGAAAAAACCTGCCGGCCGCCACCTCCTGTATGCACGACATCGAACGCGCCTCCGGACCCAATGAATCGCTGCGAAGGCTTCTCGAGTTCATTGCCTCTCAAGCGAACGATGGCAGGTGACGGAATACAGAGCGTCATGTGAAATCGTCCTCCGCACCGCAGGGCCAACGGCCCGACGGCCGGATTGGGGACCCCTTGTGCGATCCCCTATAACCCGACGCCTCCGCCCAACAGGCTCTCCGGGCTTGCTCGTGGTCGGGGATTCCAGTGCCTGGGCCATGAAGGGGCTTGCGGAATTCGTCGGCAACGTCCATTTGAAAGACGAAGCGCGCGGCCTGGAGGTGGAACGCCAGGAGGTTGCCTCCTGGCCGCCGCTGAACCTGCATTCCCTCGACCATGAGCACCAGAGCTTACGCCGCCACTGCCGCCTCCGCGCCACTCGCGCCCTTTTCCCTCCAGCGCCGCACGCCCCTCGCCTCGGACGTGGAGATCGAGATCCTTTACTGCGGCGTGTGCCACTCCGATCTTCACCAGGCTCGCAACGAGTGGCACAACACCATTTACCCTGTGGTGCCCGGCCATGAGATCGTCGGGCGCGTCACGAAGGTCGGCGATGGCGTGAGCCGCTTCAAACCGGGCGACGTGGCCGCGGTCGGCTGCATGGTCGATTCCTGCCGCACATGCGACTCCTGCCGGCGCGGGCTGGAGCAGTACTGCGACGCATTCGCCGTCTTCACGTACAACGGCGAGGACAAGCACCTCGGCGGCCAGACGTTCGGCGGCTACTCCGAAAGCATCGTCGTCGACGAGGCATTCACCCTGAAAGTCCCGGAAAACCTCGATCTCGCGGCGACCGCCCCGTTGCTCTGCGCGGGCATCACCACGTATTCGCCGCTGCGCCACTGGAACGCCGGACCGGGACGGCGCGTCGGCATCGTCGGGCTCGGTGGCCTCGGTCACATGGGCGTGAAACTCGCGCGCGCTCTCGGCGCCCACGTCACGCTCTTCACGACCTCGCCGAAAAAGATCGAGGACGGTCTGCGGCTCGGCGCGCACGAGGTCGTGCTCTCCAGCGATGCCGCAGCCATGGCGAAGCACCATCGAAGCTTCGATTTCATCCTCGATGCCGTTTCCGCCGATCACGACATCAACGCCTATCTCAACCTGCTCAAGCTCGACGGCAACCTCACGCTCGTCGGCGCGCCGGAAAACCCGCTCCCCATCGCCGCGTTCAACCTCCTCCTTCCCCGCCGCAGTTTCTCGGGATCCGCCATCGGCGGCATCGCGGAAACCCAGGAAATGCTCGACTTCTGCGCCCGCCACTCCATCGCCAGTGACATCGAACTCATCGCCATCCAGCAAATCAATGAAGCCTACGATCGCCTCCTCAAAGGCGACGTGAAATACCGCTTCGTCATCGACATGGCCTCGCTCAGGAATTGACCAAACCGGACCCGCCGGTCCGCCTCCTTGGGAGATAGGATTCGTGAAAATCGGTTGATGAACGACCGATTTTCACGAATCTATTCTCATGAAAGCCCGTCCGTCCTACCAGGACCATCGGAATCTCTCGCCGGGCGCACCGCCTTCGTGGACTTGCATGGCTTCGATCTCAGCGAGGTTTCGCCGGCAGACTGGCGCTCTCTCTGGTGGCGCGGCGGCTATCCGCCCGCCTTTCTGGCCGAAAGCGACCGCGAATCCCGCGCCTGGGTGGAGGCGCTCATACGCACGCTGCTGGAGCGCGATCTCCCCCAGGCCGGCATCACGGTGCCCGCCGCCACGCTGAGGCGTTTCTGGACTATGGTCGCGCACTATCACGCGCAGACGTGGAACGCCGCCGAGTTTGCCCGATCGCTGGGATCATCCGAAGCCGCGGCGCGTCGCTATCTGGACTATCTCACGTCCCTGTTCCTCATCCGGCAGTTGCCGCCGTGGTTTGAGAACGTGGGCAAGCGGCAGGTTAAAGCTCCCAAAATCTACGTGCGCGATGCCGGCCTGCTCCACGCGTTGCTCGAAGTGCCCACCCCCGGTGCGCTTACCGGGCATCCCAAGCTCGGCGCGTCCTGGGAGGGGTTCGTCATCGAACAAGCCGCCGCCAGAATCGGCGACCGCCATCTTTACTACTGGGCGACTCACGGTGGCGCGGAACTCGACCTCTTTGTCCAAAGGAACGGCCGGCGGCTCGGCATCGAAATCAAGCACGCCGATGCTCCCTCGCTCACCAAATCCATGCACATCGCCCACACCGACCTGCGGCTGGACCACCTGCTCGTGGTGACGCCTGGGACGCGCTCATGGCCGCTCGCTCAGTGGGCGGAGGTGGTCGGCATCGACCAACTGACAAGGCGCCTGGAGGAATGGATGCAGGCTTGAGGTCTTGGGCACAGGCGCATTGTTGAACGAGTTCGCCCACATAAAGCGCCTGCTTCCGGTCTGGCCGCACCTCCGGCCTGGCCGTTCTTTCTGTTGTTGAGCATTGGCGCCGGGAGCGGCATCTGTCGTGTGTTCCCATGAAAGCCGCATCGCTTCGTCTGCTTGTCTGGTCGTTCGGTATCGCGCTTGCCGCGCCCGCCACGGCGGACGACGTAAAAGTGGCCGGCGCCGCGGAGTTGCGCGCGGCCGTCGCCGCGGCGAAACCCGGCACGCGCCTGCTGCTGGCGGGTGGTGATTATACCGGAGGATTTCACTTCGTGGATCTTCGCGGCGAGAAAGACCGGCCCATTGTGATCGCGGCGGCCGATCCGCGGCAACCGCCGGTATTTCGCGGGGGCAACAACGGGATGCACCTCGCGAACCCCGCTCACGTCGAACTGCGCGATCTCGTGTTCACGAAGATTGCGCACAACGGGTTGAATATCGACGACGGCGGCGCGGCGAACGAGTCGGCACGCGGCATTGCGCTCCGCGGATTGCGCGTCAGTGACATCGGCGGGGACGGCAATCACGACGGCATCAAGCTTTCCGGGATATGGGACTTTCAAGTGAGCGGCTGCACGATCGAGCGCTGGGGCACCCGGGGCGGATCGGCCATCGACATGGTCGGCTGCCACCGGGGGATCATCGAGGGAAACACGATACGTCACGACGATCCCGAACCGCCGGGCTGCACCGGCGTGCAGGGCAAGGGCGGCGCCAGCGATCTTGTGGTTCGCCGCAACCGCTTCGAGCATGCGGGCGGACGCGCCGTGAACATCGGCGGCAGCACGGGGCTGCAATTTTTCCGGCCCGCGCTCGTCGAGGGCGGCGAACATGCCGAGGCCCGCAACATCCGCGTGGAGGGCAACACGTTCATCGGCTCGATCGCGCCTGTGGCCTTCGTCGGCGTGGATGGCGCGGTGGTGCGCTTCAACACGATCGAGCGGCCGGGGCGCTGGGCGCTGCGGATTCTGCAGGAAAACCAGTCGCCGGGGTTCATCGCGTGCCGCAACGGCGAGTTCACGGAGAACACCATCGAGTTCGACTCGGCCCGCTGGGGCTCAGGCGGAGTAAACATCGGCGGTGGCGCCGCGCCGGGGACATTCCGGTTCGCGCGCAACTGGTGGTACTGCACCGACAGTCCCGCGCGCAGCCGGCCGCAACTGCCGACACCCGAAACCGACGGCGTCTATGGCCGCCCCATCACCGAAGCCAAAGGCCGCGCCGGAGCCGGTGCGTTGCCGGAAGCACGCGATTGACCGCCCATTCGGGGGGAGCGTGAAACGACGCATGGAAAATCCTGAAACCGACCGTTGCTTTCGATGAAGGCGGAATGCAGGGAGATGACACGGTGCGGGCGTATGCCGATTTGATTGCCAGACGTCCGCCTCCGGGGATCGATACGATGCCCGGAGCGCGTCTCATGGGGATGGCGCGGCGGAGTAGGGCTCCTTGTGGCTGAAAATCGAGGCCCGATCCTCCTTTTGTCTTCTGGCAAAGCGTCCCTCCAGCGCCCTCTCGAAGCTCACCAGTTCGCGCAGCAGCGCGTTGTAACGACTGTGCGCCTCATGGCCATGACGCTCCTCGAGCCACTCATACAACCGATGATCCGCGGCCAGCGCGTCCGCCTCCGAGACCGGGACTGTCACGCCGCAGCGCCGCAGTTTCGGACTGCCGATGCACACCAGGAAGGAAGCCATGCCCTCCCGGCCATCCGCCAATTCCGCCAGCCCCTCGCGGATCAAGTCCGCGCCAGGCAAACCGACAAGGTCTATCAGCGTCATCGCCGGAAACTAAACCCTGGTCCTGCATCTGTCCATCACCCGCTGCCGGAGCAGTACCGCGTCCACCGCCGGGTAACGGATCAATTGTGCTTCCACGCTTTCAAACAATTCCCGCAATCGGTCCGGTTCCACCCACCCCTCCGCGAACAGGTGTTCGACATCGTTCCGGTCGCGCGGATGGTCACGTTCGATCTTTGCCAACGCCTGCCCGTAAAAGTCGTAGTGGTAAAACTCCACGCTGCCATGTCGGGCGATGAAGCGGCTCCGTTCCTGCCATCCCGGCAGTGGCGGCACGAAGAGATCGGGCGAGGCCAGCTCGATATTAATGTCGAGAGCGTCCTTCATCCTCGGCAGGCATTCAAAAAACCCCGCAGGTTCAGGCTCGGCCTTCAGATCGATGTCGATCGTCGTCTCGCGCCAGCCGAGCAATACCGCCGTCACGCCCCCGGTGAAGTAGACCCTGCCCGGGGAAGCGGCTGCCATTCCCAGCTTCCTCATGAAGGTTCCAATCCGTTCTCGTGTCGTCGCTTTGCGCATTCTTGATTCTGCTTAGTTCTATTTTGTTGGTATTCAAACTAAAGGTAAGACTCCAAACCGGGCCATCCCTTGCACGCGGCAACCGCTGACGCGCCCGGAGGCTCGCGTCCCACCCCGGAGCTTCGCTTTCATGTCTGAGTTCTGGAGCGGGCATTTTCAAAAACCGCATGGAAGCGGGCCTGTGG
>CAZYHO010000243.1:0-7341 GCA_964647495.1 uncultured Akkermansia sp.
GTCGAGCAGGCCACGGTGACGATGAGTTTTCCCTTGTTTTCGGGGCGGGCGGCGACGCGCAGGGCGGCGACCACATTGGCGCCGGAGCTGATGCCCGCGAGGATGCCCTCTTCTTTCGCCAGGCGGCGGGCCATGGCGAAGGCGTCGTCATTGCTCACTTTCACAACGTCGCCGACCTGGTCGAGGTGCAGGTTCTCGGGGACGAAGCCGGCGCCGGTCCCCTGGATCTTGTGGGGAGCCGGCTGAAGCGGTTCGCCGGCCAGCGTCTGCGAAATCACCGGGCTGGCTTCGGGCTCCACGGCGATGGCCACGAAGCTCGGCTTGCGCGGCTTCAGCGCCTCGCTGACACCGGTCAGCGTGCCCCCGGTGCCGACGGCGGCGACGAGGATGTCGATCTTGCCGTCGGTATCCGCCCAGAGTTCCTCGGCGGTCGTCTTGTTGTGGATGGCCGGGTTGGCCGGGTTCGCGAACTGCTGCGGCATCCAGGAATTCGGGGCGTGCTGCTGGAGCAGTTCTTCGGCTTTCGCGATGGCGCCCTTCATCCCTTTCGGGCCTTCGGTGAGCACCAGTTCGGCGCCGAGCAGGGCGAGCAGCGTGCGGCGCTCGACCGACATCGTCTCCGGCATCGTCAGAATGAGTCGGTACCCCTTGGCGGCGGCCACGAAGGCCAGCGCGATCCCCGTGTTTCCCGACGTCGGCTCGACAATCACCGTGTCCTTGTCAATAACGCCCCGCGCCTCGGCATCCTCGATCATCGCCATGCCGATGCGGTCTTTCACGCTCCCGAGCGGATTGAAGAATTCGCACTTGAGCGCCACGGTCGTGGACGGATCGATCCCCGCGCTGGCCGGGATCCGGTTGAGCTTGACCAGCGGAGTGCGGCCAACGGTTTCAATGATGTTCTGATAAAGTGGCATGGAATAAATGATGTTTGAGATCAACAGATTGGGAGAACGGACGGAGTCGTCCGCCTCGGCCGTCCGGCCGGTGGGGACCACCCGGTCCCGCCGCCAGTGCCGCGCAGTCTGCCGGATTGACGCCATTGCGCAAGCCCTCGTCTTCATGTCGCCTCAATGGGGACAGACCCTTTGAACGATCCTTCCGTCCTTTGAGTCCCTTCCCGTCCCTTCCGTCCCTTCCCCCCTCCATAAAAAGACCACCTCACGCCCGCGGCGCCCGCGTGCGCTCGCCGTCCACGAGGCGCCAGAGTTTGCGGGGGTTGCCGTCCTGCAACTCGGCCGGGAGCAGGCTGGCGGGCATGTTCTGGAAGCAGACGGACCGCGACCACCGGGCGATCGCAGCGCTGCCGACCGATGTCGTGCGCCCGTCGGTCGTGGCGGGAAACGGACCGCCGTGGACCATCGCGTGGCAGACCTCCACGCCGGTCGGGAATCCATTGTGGATCAGGCGACCCGCTTTCCTGGCGAGGAGCGGGAGCAGGTGGCGCGCGCCGTCGTGATCGGCGGGTTCGGCGTGCACAGTGGCGGTGAGCTGGCCTTCCAGGGCGGCCGCGCTCTTGATGAGGTCCGCGTCGTCCTCGCAGAGCACGACAAGCGTCGTGGGCCCGAAGACCTCCTCGTGCAGCACCCCGTTCTTGCGCCAGGCCAGGGCGGTCGTCAGAAACAGCCCGGCCTGCTGGCCGCCGCCGTCGGCCACCGACTGCACCGTGGCGATGCTGCCGAGCCGGCCGCGCTTGCCTGCAAAATTCTCTGCGATGGCGCGATTGAGCATCGGGCAGGCGGGGGTGGTCGCCATGAGGCTGCCCAGTTTGGCCACGAACTGGTCGGCCTCCTTGCCCGCGATCAGGAAGACAAGCCCGGGTTTCGTGCAGAATTGGCCGGCGCCGGTCGTGACCGACGTGTGAAGCCCGGTCGCGATCGCGCCCCACCGCTCGCGCAGCGCATGCGGCAGGATAAACACCGGATTCACACTGCTCATTTCCGCGTACACCGGAATCGGTACCGGCCGCGCCGCCGCCAGCGCCGCCAGCGCCGTCCCCCCGGCCCGCGACCCGGTGAAACCCACCGCCGCCACCGCCGGATGCTTCACCAGCGCCTGCCCAACCTCGTGCCCGCCTCCATAAAGCAGCGAAAACACCCCGTCGGGCATGCCGGTCTCCCGCGCCGCCTCCATCACCGCGAGACCGACCATTTCCGCCGTGCCCGGATGCCCGCTGTGCGCATTCACGATCACCGGACAGCCGGCCGCCAGCGCCGACGCCGTGTCGCCGCCCGCCACCGAGTACGCCAGCGGAAAGTTGCCAGCGCAAAAAACGGCTGCAGGCCCCAGCGGCATGAGAAGCGAGCGAACATCGGGTTTCGGCAGCGGGGTCCGCTCAGGCCGCGCCATCTCGATCCGCACGTCCGCCCACGACCCCTCCTCGATCACCTCTCCGAACATCCTCAACTGCCCGCACGTCCGCGCCCGCTCACCCTCCACACGCCCCGCCGGCAACCCGGTCTCCATCGTCATCCGCTCGACCAATGCCTCCCCCAACCCTTCGATCCGCCCCGCGATGGCACGCAAAAAACCCGCTCGCTTCGGCGGCGACAACGCCGCGTACACCGGAAAGGCCGCCCCGGCCAGCTCCCCGGCCCGCGCCACCTCCGCCTCCGTCGCCGCCACGTACCCCGGCTCCAATACCGCCCCGTCCACAGGGTTCACCCCGTGCCCGGCCGCCTCCGACCCGGCCCCGCGCTCAAATCCAATGATCGATCTCCCGGTCAGCTCCACGCTCGTCATGCCTGCCATCGTCCGCGTCCCCGCCCCCATCGCAACCAACGATTGCGTAGACCGCAAATCCGTAGAGGGACAGTCAAACTATACACCCCCCATAATCTGTCTGTCCTCCTGTCGAGGGGTTTATATTTACCATTCTCAATTGAATTTTAATGATAAAAAATAATCATATTATTTTCAATTCCTACCCCTTTTATCATATTTTTCACACTAATGCCCCGCCTGTCGTTCTCGCGGCCCGCCAGCGTGGGCCGAGGCGTCCACGCGGATGCGACGCTGAACTTTGGTCTCCAGCACCCCTGCCTGGATTGACCGCAGTCGCGGCCATGGGCGGGCTATCGAGAATCGATCCTCTCATTCCAGCCCATGACACTGGAACCACGAACACCGCCGTCGTTGTCCACTCGGAATCCTTTGCGGAGCATTGACGTTCTCCCGCGCGGCCCTTATCCCTGCAAGGACCCATGAGCCACCAGGAAAATCAGCATCTCCGACTTCTGCGCCCATGCCGAGGAGGCAATGGAGGCGGCAGAGCGCGGCGACACCGTGCGCCGGTTGATGCGTGACGGCAACACCATCGCGCTGCCGGAGGATCAGGTGACATGATGATGACGCTGACATTGACGGGAGAGAGCGCGACCGACCTTGGGTATCTGCTGCACAAGAACCCGGCGCGGTCTCAGTCGTTCGATCTATCGTTTGGCAAGGCGCACGTATTTTATCCTGAGGCGGACGGCGGGCGGTGCACGGTGGCGCTGGTGCTGGAGGTCGATCCGGTGGGGCTGGTGCGCAACCGCCGCGGGCCGGCGGGCGAGGGCGGGGCGCTCGATCACTACGTCAACGACCGCCCATATGCCGCATCGTCCTTTCTGAGCGTAGCCATCGCGGAGGTTTTTGGGAGCGCGCTCGCGGGCCGGTGTAAAGAGAGGCCGGAACTGGCAGGCGCGTCATTGCCGCTGCGCGCCGGTTTGCCGGTGCTTCCGTGCCGCGGAGGCGAGGAATTTCTGCGCCGTCTTTTCGAGCCGCTCGGCTACGACGTTTCCGCGCGGCGGCTTCCGATGGACGAGAAGTTTCCGGAGTGGGGTGAGAGCCCATATTTCGATGTCGCACTGAGCGGGAATCTACCGCTCCACGAACTGCTCTCGCATCTTTACGTGCTTGTGCCCGTGCTCGACAACGACAAGCACTACTGGGTGGGGGACGCCGAGGTGGACAAACTCCTCCGCCACGGTGAAGGCTGGCTTCCCGGCCACCCCGAGCGCGAACTCATCGCGCGCCGCTATCTGAAACATCAGCGGCGGCTCGTGGACGACATGCTCGGGCGGCTCGCGGATGAGGGCGAAACGGGCGACGACGAGGCCGCCGAAATCCAGGCGCGGGAGGAGGAAGCGGTCGAGCGGGGCCTCAGTCTAAACGAACAACGCCTTGGCTCGGTGCTCGCCGCGCTGAAGAGCGGCGGCGCTTCGCGTGTGCTGGATCTGGGATGCGGCGAAGGACGCCTGCTTCAGTCGCTGCTCAAGGAACGGCAGTTTTCGGAAATCGTCGGCATGGATGTGTCGCATCGGTCGCTGGAAATCGCCCGCGATCGGCTGCGCTACGACCGCCTGCCACCCGCTCAGAAGGAGCGCCTGCGGCTGCTGCACGGTTCACTGATTTACCGCGACGAGCGTCTTGCCGGTTTCGATGCCGCCGCCGTGGTGGAAGTCATCGAACATCTCGATGCCGCGCGGCTGGCCGCCTTCGAGCGGATGCTCTTCGAGTTTGCGCGGCCGCGGTTCATCGTCATCACCACACCCAATCGCGAATACAACGTCAAGTGGGAGACGCTGCCCGCCGGGAAATTCCGCCACCGCGACCACCGCTTCGAGTGGACGCGCGCCGAGTTTCAGGCGTGGGCGGAAGACGCCGCCGCGCGTTTCGCCTACAGCGTGCGGTTTTTGCCCATCGGTCCGGAGGATTCGGTGGTCGGCGCGCCGACGCAGATGGCGCTTTTCGAGGTGACGGCGGCAGACCCGGCAGACCGGCAGGCGTGAAATCGCCTTGCCACTGCGGATGCGATCGACTGGATTGAGCACCCCCGATGAACCTCACCATTCCCGAACTCTCCCTTGTCGTGCTGATCGGCGTGTCCGGATCGGGCAAAAGCACGTTCGCGCGCAGGCATTTCAAGCCGACGGAAATCCTTTCATCAGACCATTGCCGCGGGCTGGTGTCGGATGACGAGAATAGCCAGGCGGCGACCAAGGACGCATTCGAGGTGCTGCATTTCATCGCGCGCAAACGACTCGAAGCGGGCAGGCTGACCGTTGTGGACGCGACGAACGTGCAGCCGGAGTCGCGCCGGCCGCTGGTCGCGATCGCGCGGGAGTATCATTGCCTGCCTGTCGCCATTGTGCTGGACCTGCCCGACCGCGTCGCGCAGGAGCGCAACAGCTCGCGGGCCGACCGCGACTTCGGCCCTCACGTTATTCGCCAGCAGGCGCGCCAGTTGCGCGGTTCGCTGCGCGGCTTGCAGCGCGAGGGGTTCCGGCATGTCCATGTGTTCAAGTCACCGGAGGAAGTGGACGCCGCCGCCATCGAACGCCAGCCGTTGTGGAACAACCTGAAGCATGAACACGGGCCGTTCGATATCATCGGCGACGTCCACGGATGTTACGACGAACTCGTGGAGCTGCTTCGAAGCCTCGGGCACGACGTGGACGAGGCCGCCTGCACGGTGCTGCCCGCGGGCGCGCGCAAGCTCGTTTTCCTCGGCGACCTCGTGGACCGCGGGTCCAAGGTGCCGCAGGTGCTCAAGCTCGCGATGAACGCGGTCGCGAGCGGGGCCGCCTTGTGCGTTCCTGGAAACCATGACATCAAACTCATGCGCAAGCTGCGGGGGAGCGATGTGCATGTGACCCATGGCCTGGCGGAATCCCTGGCGCAACTCGACGGCGAAACGGACGAATTTCGCACGCGCGTCGCGAATTTCATCGATTCTCTGGTAAGTCACTACGTTCTGGACGGCGGCAGGCTGGTCGTCGCCCACGCGGGCATGAAGGAAACCATGCAGGGCCGCGGATCGGGCGCGGTCCGCGAATTTGCCTTGTTCGGTGAAACCACGGGCGAGACCGACGAATTCGGGCTGCCGGTGCGCCACAACTGGGCGGCCGAGTACCGCGGCAGGGCCACCGTGGTTTATGGACACACTCCCGTTCCGGAGCCTGAGTGGCTGAACTCCACCATGAACATAGATACGGGCTGCGTTTTCGGCGGAAGGCTCACGGCGCTCCGGTTCCCGGAACGGGAAATCATCTCCGTCCCGGCGAGGCGAACCTATGCGCAGCCGGCACGTCCGTTTCTGCCGCCGGAGACACAGGCGCCTGCGTTGACCGCCCAGCAGCAGCACGACGATATCCTCGATCTCGCGGACGTGACCGGAAAACGCATCGTGGGCACGCGCCTGCACGGCAACGTGACGATCCGTGAAGAGAATGCGGCGGCGGCGCTCGAAGTGATGAGCCGGTTCGCGGCCGATCCGAAATGGCTGATCTACTTGCCGCCGACGATGGCGCCATGCGAAACGAGCCCGCTCGAAGGACTGCTCGAGCATCCTGCGCAAGCGTTCGCAGGCTATCGGCACGGCGGAGTGCCCCGGGTCGTCTGCGAGGAGAAACACATGGGTTCGCGCGCGGTGGTCATTGTCTGCCGCGACGAGGAGGCCGCCCGCAGGCGCTTCGGCGTCGCCGGCAGTTGCATCGGCATCTGTTACACACGAACGGGCCGCAGGTTCTTCGACGATACCGCCCTGGAAGCCGGGCTGCTGGCACGCGTGCACGCGGCCGCCACGACCGCCGGTTTCTGGGATGAATTCGAAACCTCCTGGCTTTGCCTCGACTGCGAGCTGATGCCGTGGTCCGCTAAGGCCCAGGAACTCTTGAAACGGCAATACGCACCGGTCGGCACCTCGGCCCGCGCATCGCTCGAGGCGGAAATCGCGGAGCTGGAACGGACCGCGGCGCGCGGGCTCGATCTGTGCGGCAGCCTCGAGCACGCAAGGGCACGGCGGCTGATGGCCGATGATTACGTGGAAGCTTACCGCCGGTATTGCTGGCCTGTGGATTCGGCGGACGACCTGAAACTCGCCCCCTTTCACCTGCTGGCCACCGAGGGGAAGGTGCATGTGGACAAGTCGCATGAATGGCACATGCAAACGCTGGCAAAGCTGGAGGGTGGCATCATGATTGCCACGCGATTCCTCGTGGTCGACGTGACGGATGCCGCCAGCGAAGCGGAAGGCATCCGCTGGTGGGAAGAACTTACCGGAAGCGGCGGCGAAGGCATGGTCGTGAAACCATCGGATTTCGTGGCCAGGGACCGTCGGGGACTGGCACAGCCCGCCGTGAAATGCCGCGGACGCGAATACCTGCGCATCATCTACGGCCCCGAATACACGGCCCCCGAAAACCTCGAGCGGCTGCGCGCACGGCGGCTCTCCGCCAAACGCTCGCTCGCGCTCCGCGAGTTCGCCCTCGGGATCGAGGCGCTCGAACGCTTTGTACGCGGAGAGCCGCTGCGCCGCGTGCACGAAGCCGTGTTCGGCGTGCTGGCGCTGGAGAGCGA
>CAZYHO010000244.1:0-7335 GCA_964647495.1 uncultured Akkermansia sp.
CAACGTCGTTTCGCCCAGGTTTTCAGTTGGAGAAGTGCCGGCTTCAGCCGTGCCGCTCATGGCGTGATTTTGAATTGTTTTTGCCTGGTTGCGCATAGAGTTATCGATCGATTGATCATGTTTTCCGTTCACCATTGGATTTTAACGCTCCTCGGGGTGTGTTTCGCGACATCGCCGTGGTGGGTGTATCGTTTGCTGGACCGTCGTCGTCGAGACAGGCTTGGCTCTCGGCTTTGTTTAGTATTGGTCAACTCGGGCATCCTCATTGCCACAGGCGCTTACAGCAGCGCCATGGTATCGAACACTCTTCCCGCGCTTTCTTCGACGATCGTGTTGGTCTTCTTTTGCGTGAGCGCCCTTTTGGCCGGTTTCTGGATCGCTTGTAAAGAAGGCGCCTTCAAACGGGGGCCTTCCCGATCAGGCGGAGGCGGTGATGGTTCGCCCGGAGTTGAATAGAGCATCGTCACCGGGATCATCCTTCCCCGTACTGATCGAGCGAGCGTTCGACGCACGACACGAGGATTCGGAAATCGCCATGATTTTGATCCTCCATCACTTTATCGAGGCGCCTCGGCCACGCTGACTTTCCGTTCCTCCGAGTTGCCTTTGAGTTCGGGGGCATACATGCCGCTGAGGACGCCGGGAAGCGCGCTGAAGCGGCCGGGGATTTCGGCGCGGAGGCGATAGGTCAGGCTGTGGCGACCGCGCGGCAGGTGCTCGATGTACCAGGTGACTTTGGCGTCGCGGAATTCGCGGTAGGCATTCAGTCCCTGATTCCAGACGTAACCGCTCTGCAGGTCGATGGCTTCGCAGCCGGCGGGTTTGAAGTCTTCGAGCATGAGGTATTCGTAGTCATTTTTGCTTTCGGCGATGAGTTCTACCTCGATCAGATCGCCGCTGGTGAGGGCGGCATCTTCCGGCAGGCGTTCACGGCGGTAGCGGGAGCCTTTTTGATGGAGAGCCTGGCCGCTGGATCCGGCGACCACGTCCTGCGTGGCCTCGGGAACGAGTTTGTACAGGTTGCGTTGCACGGTCACTTCCAGGCCGGCGGCACGCAGATGGTCTTCGAGGGTGAAGCAGCTCAGATACACGTTGGCATACAAGGGACCGCGGCCCCGGCGGCGGATTTCCAGCCGGTGCTCGCCGGCCGTCAACTCGGAGCCGCTGAGGACCAGTGAATGGTCCCCGCTGAAAAGGTTGTCCTTGTTGATGACGGCCTCCTTGAGCTTTTGGCCGTCGAGCCAGAGTTCCACCGCGAGGTCGGGCGAAGTTTCGCCTGTGGCTTTGAGATAGGCCGCGAAGGCGCCGAGAGCGGCCGCGGTGTCGCGGGTGCTGCGCCAGCAAGTGCCGTGTTTGCGGTTGTTGAGCAGATACTTCACCAACTGCGGGGCGATCGGGTCGCGGGCATCGCGGGTGACGCGCAGCCGCAGATAGGCGGCCAGGGTTTCGATTTCGTCATCGAACCAAAACCACCAGCGGTGGTCGCGGCCGAAGTCGAGCCAGGCGGTCTGGTTGGCGGCGTCGGTGCGCTGAAACTGCTCGAGGTTGCGCACGATCGTGTCGCGGCGTTCCGTTTCCTGTTTCGCGTGACAGGCCGCGCCGAGGGCGGCCTGCATGGATTTGGAAAGCGTGAGCCGGTCGTTGAAGAGCCGCTCGCGCATGGCAGCCTCGCCTTTGCCGGCGGCCACCAGCACGCTGTGAGTGAGCGCGTCCTCATTGCCTGGCGCGGATTTGTGATGGCGGTCTTCCTTCGGCAGTTGGAGACGGCGTAGTTGCTCCTGTTCGTGTTGCTCCAGCCACTGCACGCCGCGGGACAACATGCGCGACGGGACGCGTTCGTCCGCGGCCTGGGCGTGGAGCAGGCCATCGACGACCTGGGCGGTAAGGTGAACCGTGCCCTGCCGCGCGCCCGGCCACCAGCCCCAGCCACCGTCGGCGGCCTGCATGGATTGCAGGCGTTCCAGGCCGGCGGCGCTCATCTTTCGCAACTCGGCGGCATCGAAGACAGGCTCCTGGTCTTTCCACCGCCGCCATTGCGCGGCGCGGAGGCGGGGATCGCCGAGTTCCTGGGCGTTGAGACCGGCGCGTTTGTCGCGGATGGCTTTGAGATCGAGCCCGAGGTCGGTCAAGACGCGTCCGGTGATCACGGTTGGCACGAAGCGGTTGAGCGTCTGCTCGGTGCAGCCGTGCGGATAACTGATGAGCCAGGGCAGCGCATCGACCATGGCCGCGGCCAGGCTCGGGCTGTAACGCACTTCGAGGCGGGTTTGCGCGGGACGGCGCCGCTCCGGCACGGTGAAAGTGACGCCGCCTTCCGCCTCGTCCGCCCGCAGGGCCAGGCTCCAGGCGTCCTGGCGTTCCATGCCGTGGACGAAAACCGGGAAGGTTTTTTCCATGGCATCACTTTCGGCCGCGGCCAGCGCCTTGACGCGCACGGTGGCCTGGCCTTCGGCGAGCACTTTCACGCGCCAGTCGAAGCGATGCTCGCCGCCGGCGGGAATCTCGCGGCGCTGCTCGGCATCGTCGTCCATGAACCCGAGCGTCTGGCCGTCCAGGTCCAGCACCGCACGGACCGACTGCGCTTCCTTGAGGTCGTTGTGAACGATGCCCGAGAGCACGACCTCGTCCTTTTCGACAAAGAAACGCGGCGCCTGCAGGCGCACCAGCAGGTCTTTGCGGCAGATGACTTCGACCTGCGCCTCGCCGACTTCGCTGTGCGGGCCGAGCACCCAGGCGCGCAGTTTCCATGTGGTGAGATCGTCGGGCGTCTTGAACGGCAGGGTGGCGAGGCCATCGGGATCCGTTTTGGCCGTAGCGCTCCAGACCAGCAGGTCGGCGAAGTCCTGGCGGATGAGGGGAGTAGCCTCTTCCGAGGCATCGGAGCCATTATCGAACCCCTCTTGCCGGTTTTTCGGTTTTTTCGACAACATCGCGGCAGGGGAGGGCGCTGCCGCCGCGTCCGCAAAGACGCCCGAACTCGGTATGCCCGCAGCAGCAGAGAAGTCGACGATACCACCCCCATAAATTGCCGAGCCACCGCTCGCACCACGTCTCCTTCCGGCGCCCATGTTGTTGGGAAACGCGACCATCTCATTTCCAAACACCCCGATCGGTTGCCACTGCAATCCGTCCAGGGGCAAGAGCGGGTTCACGGTGTCGAGCGAGGAGCGTCCGGAGACGCTGTGATGCCGCTTCCATCCCCAGAAAAAGTCGCGCACCGCGGGAATGTTCGATCCACCGGAAATGTACTCCAGGGCCTTGTCATACCCGGTGAGCAGCACGCGGCCCGCCACCGGCCGTCCGTCGGCGCCGGTGATGCGCACCTGCACGCTACCGTCGGTCTGCGGACGGCAGGTTTCCTGCGAGGGCGTGAGCGCCACCTCGGCGATGCGCCGGACGGGAGGCACGGGCACCTGGACCACCTGGGTGTGCAGCTTCGCGCCATGCACGGTCGCCACTTCGAGGAAGATATTCGGCTGGTCCCTGGACGTGATCGGCATCTTGAACGTCGTGCTCTTGCCTTCGGACAGAATCAGCGTCCGCGGTTTGGCATAGGCGCCCTGCCGCGGCCGTTCGAAGACGAGCAACGTGCCGCCTTCCTGATCGGTGTTGATGACGAAGGTGGCTTCCTCACCCGGCGCGTATTCGGGCTTTTCCATCACGATTTCGAGATCGGGGAAACGGAATCCTTTGCCGTCAAATCCCGGACCGCGTGCCGACGTGTGGGCCGTGCCCTCGACCTGGTGGCCGGCTTCGTCGTCGAATTCCACAGCCAGGCGGTATTGACCCGAGATGGGAAATGTCAGCGACTGCCGCGCGGCCTGGTCGTCGCCGATCGTCAATTCGAAGCGCGCTTTCTCTTCCTCCTGTGGCTCCCGGTTTTCGGCATACGTCACCGCCATCACACGCAGCACGGCCTTGCCTTTCACGGGATCGCCTTGCGGCGTGCGGGCAAGGATCGAGACGACGGCCTGGGCGCCGGCCTGGTAAAACCCGCGATCGGTCCACACATAGACCTGATAGGGCTGGCGTGGCGCGATGACCGAGCCGGTCCCGACGATCTGGCGGCGCGAGGCGTCCACGACCTCCGCCGTGATCTGGTAGCGGTGATCCTCGTCGCCATGCAGTTCCCTGGCCAGGGCGGTGTCGATCGGAATCTCCACCTTGCCCTCGGGGCCGATGGGCACCGTGGCCTCGGCCACCACTTCCGGTGGATCGCCCGGACGCGGCCACCACGGCGGCGGGTACGCGATGCAGCCGCGGAAACCGGGCAGCCAGCCGTACTCGGTCGTGCTCCACCAATAGCCTGGACCATAGAGCCAGTCCCAGGGCCGTGCCGGGAACCAATGCGTGTCGTGTCGTGTACGAGTCACCTTGTAATGCACCTGGGCGTCGGTGACCGCGCCGCCGAAGTAGTAGCGGGCTTCCACGGTGGCGGTGAAGGCCTCGCCGAGTCGCACCGGTTGCTCCGGCGTCTTGACGAGCACTTCGAATTCCGGTTTCTTGTACTCCTCCACCCGGAATGGCAGATGGCCGCGGGCTGCCATGCCATCGACGGTCCAGTTGATGAAATACGCGCCGAGGGTGGCGTTGTCGGAGAGTGTCAGATCCACTTCGGCGGCGCCGTCCTGGTCGAGCTGGCCTTGTTGGGAGAAGAGCTTTTCACCGCGCGGATCGTTGATTTCCACCGTGAACCGGCGGCCTCCGAACTCATTGCCACTCTTGCCATCCTCGTAGGTGGCGCGGCGCGCCCACGCATTGAGATGCACTTTCTGGCCGGGGCGATAGACCGGGCGGTCGGAGACCACGAAGATTTTCTGTTGCTGGCTATCGTCATGATCCCCGGTGAACTGGTGATAAAAGTGATGCAACCCCATCACCGCCTGGCGGCCGTCGGGCGCTTTCACTTGCAGCAGCCACTGGAACGGCCGGTCGCGACTCTGAGCCAGAGCAAAAGCGCCGGCTTCATCGGAGCGCCGTCGTTGTTCGGAGACGAACCACACCTGCCGCGAACGGTTGTTTCGCTCCTGATACTCCTGGCGATAGCCGAAAGCGGACACCTGGGCGCTGGCCACCGGCCGGCCGGTGAGGGCATCCATCACGAAGCCGAGTTGGGCCGTTCCGTCGTCGCGGGGTTTGGTGAATGCGATGAGATCGGTGACCTCCACCAGGCAGCGGGCGGTATTGCCCTCGGGGAAACGGGCTTCGAGCAAGTAGATGCCGGCGTCGCGCAGCGGGGTGTCGAGTGTGACGCGCCGGTCGTCATGCCGGGGGGCGGGCCGCAAGTCGTGCTGCCAGGCCGCCACCGGCTCGCCCAAGGCGCGTCCGATTTGCCTCTCTCCGAGGTTGAACTGCCCCTGCAGAAGCGAACCGAAGGCCTGAGACAGCCAATTCCATTCCCGATTTTCGGACGGCGCCCTGCCGCGCGATCGCTCGCGAAATTCCTGGCGCGCGGCATCGAGCAGGGCGTCCACGTTGACTGGACGGGCGCTGAACTCGACGCGTGTCGCATTGCGAAACACGAGCGCGATCGTGGCCGGACGGCCGGCGGGTTGCGGCTCGCGCGGCTCCAGTTTGCCGAGGGGCGCGCGTATTTGTTCCAGGCTGCTCTCGGCGACCGGCCGCCACAGCGGGTCTTCCGGAAAACGATCGAGCAACACTCGCCAGGCTTCCGCGGCGTGGTCGCGCTGGCGGCGGGTCTCGAAAAGCCGGGCGCGCAATCCCAGAGCCGGCGCTGCGGACGGCGAAGTCCCCGAAGCCAGCTCCTTGAGCAGGCCGAGGTAGTCGAATTCCTCGGGCAGCGTGTGGCGTTTGATGCCGGTGGCGAGGCGGGTGATGGTTTCGTTTTCGGCCAGCGAAGGCAGATCGACGATGCCTTGCTTGATCTGTGCCTCGTCGTCTCCCTCTCCGGCCGGTTCGGTCAACCGCGGCCAGAGCGGGCTGTGGCGCAGGGTGCCGACATCGAGCCAGCGGCTGAGTTGCTCGGCGAAAAGAAAGGTCGCCTGGGATGACGCGGCGGGATCGGTGTCCGCAGCGCGGCGCAGCAGAAAGCGCCAGCGCTCACCGTCGTTGGCGGCCGCCTCCCAGGACTCCGGCTGCTTGAAAAAGACGATGTTTCCCTGCGCGTCCACCGGGTAGCCGGGCTCGTCGTTCGCCGGCGGCCACCACCAACCGCGCCGGCCTGGCTGGCCGCGGCCTTCCTCCACGATTTCGATCTCGGGAAGCTGCGAGAGGTCGGTGAGCTGCTGCAATTGCCAGGCCGCGCGGTCGTTGATCCAGAGTTGTGCGGCGGTGATAAGGACCTCGGCGCGCTGGGCCGGGGAGGCATCGGCGTCCAGGACCACTCTTTCCCCAGCCTCGTGAATCCACCGCAGCGCCTGCACGCGGTCGCGCGCGGTGGCATCCGCCCGTTGGCCACCCCATTGGCCACGCACGAACTGCCCGTCGATCATGCTGCCATGGCTGCCACCCGATTGCAGAAGCCATTCCGCTGAAAGTCGCAGCACGCGCCAGTTGCCGGGATGCGCCTGGAGCGTGCCGTGCAAGAACTCGTCGAGCCTGGTTTGCGCCAGCCCGAGGGATCCCAGCGCCTGAAGCCCGGCCTGCATCAGATCGGCCGCCACCGCCGGCGCGGCGCCGTTCGCGGCGGTCGCGGCGGTCGTCAGCACGGGCCACACCTTGTCGTAGGCTTCCTGGTAGTGGCCCTCCTCGTTGAGCCGCTGCGCCTCTTTCAGCGTCTCGGCGGGATCCGGGGATTGAGCCGTGGAGAGCATGACGGACGCGAAGAAGATCGGCAGGATCAGGAAGGCGGACGGTTTCATAGGCGTGGCAATGGGAGTGTATCCCGGAGTTCACGCAGCGACCGAGGCAATCCTGGAAGACCGGGAGTTTTTCCTGCCGGGGCCTGGCAAGACTCTGGTGCTGATTCCGACTGAGGCCAGAGATCAGCCACTTGCTTTCGGACACTCTTGCTGGACGCGAAGCCTCGGGGTGGGGCGTGACCTCCGGGCACGCAAGCGGTGCCCGGGTCCGGGGCCAAAGGGGGACCGCCGATTCCCGGAAGACGCCCGAGACGGAAAGCGCGAATGCCTTGTGCGTATGAATCGTTCGCCTCCTGCCCGGGGGCCTCGGGAGAATCGGGAACCGGGCCATCCCCTGCACGCGGCAACCGCTGACGTGCCCGGAGGTCACGTCCCACCCTTGAGCTTCGCTTTGATGTCCGAGTGGTCGAACCGACTTTTTTGTGGCGATTCCGCTCGTGCGTGAGCGGATTGACGATCGGCGTGGCGCGGGTAGGGTGGATGCGCTTGCCGGTGCTTGCCGGCGCGTCCATCT
>CAZYHO010000245.1:0-7316 GCA_964647495.1 uncultured Akkermansia sp.
TCCGCAGGCCCGGAAATCCGGCCATCGCTCCCATCGGCCGTCGAAAAAAAAGTCGTGATGCCGGCAGACGAGACGCGTGCCGGTCGCCTCACAGGCTGCCGCCACGGCGCTGGCGAGCACCGGATGCCGGCCGACCGCCGGGTTTTCGAGCAGCACGACGCGGGCGGGAGGCAGGCCGCGCAGCAGCCGGTCCACGGCGCCCGCCACCGCGGACCGGGCGGAAGCTGGCGGACCCGGCCACTCCGAGGCGTACGCCAGCCACGGGTCCGCCACCCAGCGGACCGGCACGCGCCCGGCCAGCACGGTCTGGATTTGGCGCGCCCAACTGGCCGGCGGCGGGTGGCCGGCGGCCAGTGTCATGCTTTCCACGCCGACGCACGCCGGTGGATCGGCGGCGAGTTCGGCGGCGAATTCGGCCAAAGTCGATTCCACCACCTGCCGCACGCCGCCGGGCCGCCAGTGGTAGTGAATGACGACCAGATGCATGATGTGGCGGCGGAGGCGGAGACGGCGGCAACGACGGCGACGGAAGAGCGGTGGCGGCGACGAAAGCTGGGATGGTGACCGTGGCGACCGTGGCAGTGGTGGCCGGCGGCTCACTCCCCGCCGTCACTGGCGGCGGCCACGGTGGCGAGCTTTTCCAGGCGGGCTCGCAGGGCGGTGTTGATGTTGGCGCCGCTCAACCACCGGCGCGCTTCGGGAGCGTTCTTCTGAGCCCAGAAGGCGAAGAGGGATTCGACCCGCGCCCGGCGCGTCTCGTCGCCCGCGATGGCCGAGGCGGTGGCGAGGGCGGCCGCCGGGTCGTTGGCGAACTGGGTCACGGCCAACTGCTCCCGGGCGAGGTCGATGGTTTCCCCGGGCTGCTGGGAGTCAAGCCAGCTCGTCATGGCGTGCGCATCGGTCATGGCCCACGACCCGAATACCTCGCGCAGCGTCTCGTGCCGCAACACGTCCTCCGGCCGCGATTGCGCGTACGCCATGGCGGCTACCGGATCGATGCTCGCCCAGGTGCTCGCCAGGTCGAGGGTCAGCTTGTTTTTCAGCGTCAGGTCGGGCAGCGTCTCGACCCACGCCGTCGCTGCCACCGGATCCGAGGTGACCCAGGATGTGGCCGCCATGACGGCGGCGGCTTCGCGCACCGCGTCGTCCTGCAGCATGGAAATCCACGCGCCGGCGGAAGGCGCATCGTACGCGCTCCACCGCGCCGCCAGTGATTCGGCGAGCGACTCGGCGTCGTCGTGCGTGCGCGCCCGCGCCGCCACCCAGGCGGCGCAGGCATCGGGTTCCTGCGCCGCCCAGTCGGCTGCCAACTGAAGCAACGCGACGTCCCGCTGGCGGCCTTCCGGCTGGCCGGCGACCCAGTCGGCCGCCGCCGAGGGATCGAGGTTGACCCACAGACTCAGCGATTGCCGCAGCGCCGACTCCGAGAGGACGCCGGTCGGAAGGCTCGTCGCCCAGGCGGACGCTGCCTGTGGATCGACCGATGCCCAGCTTTCCGCGACGCGGGCCAGCGACTTGGTGCGTGTGGGGCCGGTGGTGCGCTCGAATGCCCAGGCGCCGGCGGCCTGCGGGTCAAATGTCGCCCACCCTCCGCAGGCGGCCGCCAGGCTGTCGATGCGCAACTGCCCCTGCGGCTGCCCGGCGGCGAAAACGAGCGCGCTTTGCGGATCGACTGACGCCCAGGCATGGACGAAGGCGCGCAGGAATTCGGCGCGGTCGTCGAAGTTTACGATGAGCGCGGCCAGCGCTTTTCCACGCTCGGGATCGGAGGCCATGGCGCGCCCCAGCCGGCGCAAGGCCTCCGCCCGGGCTGTCGGATTCAAAATGGCCAGCGCCTCGCCCAGCTCGGCCGCGCGGTCCGGTTCCGCGGGCGGCGGCGGCGGCGGCACTTCGATAGCCGCAGCGGCCACGGGCACGGGGACGGCCGGCGGATTTGCCGACACGCGATCCGAACCGCGGAACTTCACGAACAACAGTGCCGTGAGGATGCCGCAGACAAACCACAGCACGGCGGAAAACCCGCCCGCCCAGGCCCGGCGAGTGGGTCTCATGGAATTTCTCTGGGACATGGCCTGTTCACTCGCCGCCGCTGATGCCACCGTTGACGCAGCCGCCACCGCCGCCCGCGGTCGAATCCCGAGGCGGCCTCAACGCGAACGAAATCCGTTCGTGTAGAAAAACCCTCTGCCGCTGCTCGTCGACAGCGGGAACGGACTGTTGTTATTGTTGTTATTGTTGTTGCCGCCGATGGGGACCGGCACGGGCACGTTGATGCCATTGGCTCCGTTGGTGCTGTCGCGAGCCCAGGTCGTGTCTCGGTAATCGGGATCACCGTCCGCGTCGTCGTCCCGGTCGTAAATGTCGAGCTTGCCGTCGCCGTCATCGTCGATGTCCGCTGAATCGATCAGCCCGTCGCTGTCGGTATCCAGCTCTCCATCGCGGCCGTTGGTGACGTCATCGCCGTCCATGTTGCGGTCCTTGGTGTTGCGGATCCCGTCGGCGTCCATGTCCTGATCGGATTCGTCCGGGTCGCCATCGCCGTCGATGTCGTTTTCGTCCACCGCGCTGTCAGGCCGGAAATCACCGTCGATGTCCTTCTCCGCCTTTGAGCTGTTGTTCTTGAAATCGCAGTCGATGTCCTTGTCCGCCGGATCGTCGTCCGTCAGCCCGTCCGCATCGATGTCCGCCTCCGCCGCCGCGTCGTTCGCCAGCCCATCCCCATCCATGTCCTCGTCCTCCCAGTTCAACAACGTGTCCCGCGTGAGCCCGGCCACCGTCTCCCCCGGCCCGTCGATGTTGTTGTCGCGATGGTTCGGTATCCCGTCCCCGTCGCTGTCGATAAACCGAATGCGCCGCGCTTCACTCGTCACCGGCGCCAGCACCATCAAAACAGTCGACACCACAGTGAGGGCACGCACAAATCGCAGAACAGGAAACACGGGGGACATTGCAGGTTATAATAGTACAGAGCGCCCTCATCCTGCGCCCGATCACCGGAAAGAGCAACGGGATTTTCCATGAAGATCGCGTCCCCCCCCGATCATTCGCAAGTTTGAAAGGCCGTGGCGTTCCCGCGGAACGCCGCAGCCGGGAGCGTCGCAGTTGCCTGCGGCCTCGTGCGTATCGGCCTGGACGCAAGGATCTTGTGCGATGCCGGGAAAGTTGGCGCGCTCTGTTCCTGGATAGGCTCCGCGGCAGGGCCGGCGAGCCGCAGGCACCCCCGGGCAGGCTGCGTCGAACACCATCTGCTTCCCGTTTCCGCAACAAAACAACACCCTCCGAATTGAACCCGCAGGATGAAAAGTATCCGTGTCCGTTTTCACCTTTTGTCCACCTTCCTCTCCATTGGCTCATGATCGGGGCGCGTCCACAGAGGGTCTGGCCCCCCGGGCGGTTCCTCACATCCGCCCCTCTGTGGCCTTCCCTCCTTCAGCGCGTGAACTCCCCGGCGGAAAGCCGGCGCACAAGATCGGCCCGCCGGTCGGGAGCGAGTCCGGATTGCGCCAGCGCCCGCTCGGCGGCAGGTCGGTCCCGCCGCCAAAGCCGCTGCAGCGCAAAGCCGTAGCTTTCCAGACGGCGGTCGTCATCCCGCACGGCGGCGGCGAGCGGGATGGCCGTCGCATGATCGCCGGTCAGGCCGTGCAGATATGCCAGCTCCACGGTCGCCCGGTTGCGGCTCGGACCGGCGGGCAGCGCTTCCACCCAGGCCGTGGCCGCGCCGGGATCGAACCTCGCCCAGTGGGCGACCAGGTTTTGTGCGGTCCATTCCTTGCTGGAGCCTTCCTCGAACCCCGCCACCCATTGAGCCGCCTGATGAGGATCGGCGGACATCATCCCCGTGGCGATCTTGCTGTAAAGAATGGGATTGGCGGCCTGCGGGTCCACCTGCGATACCAAGGCCAGCGCTTTGGCGGGATCGCTGACCGCGAGGGTCGAAGCGAGCGCGGCCTGCAACGGCAGGCGCTTTTCTTCGGGCACGCCTTGCAGGGCGCGGTCGAGTTCGTCGGCCGGCAGCCTGGTCAGGCCGTGCGCCGCGTCCGGCCTTCTCGTGAGGTAGTCCGCCAGGTCAGGCAGCCAGCGGAGCCCCTGAGCCTGGTGCGATGGCGGGATTTTGGAGAATGCCTCGCCCATTGCTTCCAACCGCTGGTCCGCCGGCACGAGACCGGCCAGCCGGTCGAGCGCGCGGGCGGGATCTTCAGCCACCAGGCGACCGATGAGTTTCTCCCGCGCGGTGTCGCGGAGGTGATCGGGCAACGCCTGCCAGGTTTCGATCGCCTGATCCAGCAGCATCCCGTTCATCTGAGCTTCGACAACGGCCGCATACGCCCGGTCGTGATGCTTCTCCGCCAGCGGATACGCCTCCAGCCAGGCCGCGGCCGCCGCCGCATCCCCTTGCGCCCAGAGACCGAAAAACCAGCCGACACGATGCGGCCCCGACGAACCTTCGAAGAGGCCGGGATGATTCAGAATGACCTCCGCCACGCCGACGGGACTTTGCCGTGCGGCGGCGGCCATGGCCTCTTCCAGCGGTCCGGACACTCCGGCAAAATGATCGCTGACCCCGCTCTGGCGCAGCCATTCGAGCGCGCCCTTGAGGTCGGTTTTGGCCATCGTTTCGGCGACGCCTTTGAGCGCGGCGGTGCGAACCCGTCTCTCGGACAGCAGCAGCACACGGCGCTGGGCGTCCGCCAGATCCTGTTCTGCCAGTTGCCCGAGCAACCGGCCCGGCACGTCCGGACGATGCTCGCCGAGGTCCACCGCCTGCGCGAACGCCAGCGCCGCATCGAAATCGACGGCCGCCCAGTTTCTGAGCGCTTCGGCTACCTGAGACCCGCTCAGGCCGGAATTGTGTTGTTTAAAAAGGGTGGCGATTTCCCTGGAGTGCGCGGGCAGCGCGTCTTGAGCGAGATCGAGGATAACCCGCCCCAATTGTGCCCGCGGGTCGTCGCCTTTGACGTGACGCCGCAAACCGGCCAGCCGCTCCTCGACCGGAAACGCCCGGAAGCGTCTCGTCAACAAGACCGCCAGCGGGCCGTGGCCGTGCACACGATCGAACGCCGGCTCAAGCAATAACCGCGACACGTCATCACAGCTCGCTCCGCTGAGCCAGGCTTCGAATTGCGCGATCTGCTCCGAAGAGCCGTTGAGCACCGGTTTGACATCATAGGGCGCCTCGGCGGCAGCCGGCGTCCCTGCCTCACGACTCTTTGACGAGATACTCAACCTGCCCGCCGATCGCCGTGTCCCTGGCCTCTGTGGGCGGGAGCGAGGCAATCCAGGTGGAGGCGGCCTGCGGGTCGTGTTTGGCATAGGCCAGGGCGGTTTCGCGCAACTCGACCGCAGCCTGCTGCTCGACCGGCAGCGAGTGGAAAAACTCGAACGCCGCCACCGGCGCGCGCCGGGCCAGCGTGTCCGCCAGATGTTGAAGCTGCTGCTCCTGCTGGGCGGCCGGGAGCGTGGCGAAGTGGGCGGCCGCGACTTCGGGAGTGTGGGTGGCCATCGTGCGAAATGCCGTGCCCAGGGCGAGTTCGCTGCCGGTTTGGGCCACCCAGGCGAGCGCGCCGGCGGGATCGCCCGGCGCCATCAGCGCGGCGGTTTCCCGGGCGAAGTAGTCTTTGACCCACCCGGTCGGCAGGGCCACGGCGAATTGTTGAAGGGCCGCGGCATCCTTGGCGATCCACTCGCCGGCGACGCTCTGCACGAAGTTGGATGTCGATACCCCCGTCACCGACTGTTGTCCCACCCACTGCGCGGCCGCGGCGGGATCCTGTCCGGCCCATTGCTTCAAAAGCTGAACCGCCAGGGGTTTTTGGAAAGGATCCCGGTTTCTGTAGACGTGGAGGGAATCGGTCTCGGCAAGCAGTTGCAGCGTGCCGGCGGGATCGTGGGCGGCTACGGCCTTCAACGCCTCGGCCAGCACGTCCGTGCCTGCGCTGAACGACATGGAAGCACCGACCGGGCCATCCACTTGTGATCTGTAAAGCCCCGCCGCGCTGAAGTCTCCTATGCCATGCTCGCGCATGAGTTTGAGCGCGCCAGCCGGATCGGTCCTGGCCCGTTCGGCCGCGATACCGGCCATGGCCTGGAGCCGGGCGACACCGGACATCTTTTCCGCGGCCTGCAGAGCCGCCTGAAGGTCCGTCCTGGCCAGCGCGGCCACATGGATCGCCTCCAACCTTGCCCGGCCGAGATGGGCCGGCATGGAGTCGAGCACGGCGCGGGCCTGCACAGGGTCGGAGACGGTGAGTTCGGCCACTTTGGCGGCAATGTCGTCCGGAAGCATCTCACGCCACTTCCCCCATTCCTTCGCTGTTCGTTCGATCTTTTCCTCCGCGGTAAGCGGGGCGGGCTCCGGAGCGGGCTCGTCGGCCGCGCGACTCCTCATCCCGATGATGACACGAACCAAATCCATTGCCTCGCCTTCGGGCAACGAATCCGTCCAGGCCTGCGCTTTCTCCGCGCCCACCCAATCGACGATGTCGTGGACGAAGTTGCGCAGCCTGTTCGGCGACTCCTCCGACAAGAACGCCAGCGTCAGATCGGGGTCCAGCCTCGCCAGCGCCCTATAGACAGGATGCAGCGGCGTGACGCCGGTGTACTGGGGGTTCGGCCCGCGCTGAGAGCCACTCAGACAGGCATTCGTCCGGGCTCGCGCAAATGCCACAGCCGCCACCGGATCGACCTCCACCCAGCGCACCGCCAGCACTTGCCATTCGACGCCGCCGCTGCCGAGGTCGTCACCGAACCACTCAGCCGCCAGCGCCGCCACTTCGTCCGCGGTCGCTTCCGGCAGCCAGCGAACCAGCAAGGCGAGCCGTTCATCCATGGACGCGGCCCGGAGTTCGCCCAACGATGGCCGGGCGAGCGGAGCCACCACCGGATTCGACACGGCTGCGGCCACAGCAGAAGTGTCCCCGGCTTGCGCCGAAACGTCCGCCGCCTGTCCGGCCCTCGCGCGCACCGCGTCCGGTTCGTCGACCGGCCCCCGAAAATGCCTGATGACCGAGCCCGCCGCGAATCCGGCGGCCGTCAGCGTCAGCAGGAATAAAAACCGCGATTTCATGCCGCCAGTGAATTGCTGCGCCAGGCGATAGCCATCTTCTGCCAGGAAGCCCGATTCAATCCCACCCCGCCAGCCTTCGCCCAAAGCCCCCTTTGTCAATCTCTCCGGCACTGGAGAGCGATGGCAGCGCCGCATGATCTGGTTCTCGGGTAGGGCGGCGCGTCCCGCCCGCCGTATCCGGCGTCTCGCCGGATACATCGTGCGTCTCGCACCGTGTGCGCGCACACGTTTGCTGCTCCAAGGCGGCGGGCGG
>CAZYHO010000246.1:0-7314 GCA_964647495.1 uncultured Akkermansia sp.
CCTGTGTGAGGCGGGCGATTTCATCCTGTGCCGCCATGACTTCGCGGTTCAGGCGCAGCGCGTGGCCGCCGTCGGCGTAGGTTTCGGGTTTCTCCAGTTCCTCGGTGAGGTCGCGCAGGCGGCGTTCCGTCTCGGCGATGAGCGACTCGATTCTGGCGACCTCTTTTTCCAGTTCGCGCCGGGCTTTGGCGCGCGCCTCGCGGGCCTGGGCTTCGGCGCGTTTCTCCTCGCGTGTCTTGAAGATTTTGACTTTGGGGCCTTCGGCGGCAGGGCCGGTGTCCGGCCGGGCGTCGGCGAGTTTTTCTCCTGAAGTCAGGGCGGCGCGGGCACTGACGGCGCGTGTCTTGTCGAGATAGTAGTCGTAGTCTCCTGCGTATGGTGTGAGGGTTCCGGCGCTGATGTGGAGGACGGTCGTGGCCATGGCGCGGATGAAGTGGACGTCGTGGCTGATGAAGATGAGGGTGCCCTCGTAGCTGCGGAGCGCGCCGATGAGGGCGTCGATGCTCCCCATGTCGAGGTGCGTGGTCGGCTCGTCCATGAGCAGGAGGTTGGGCGGGGCGAGGAGCATTTTGGCGAGGGCGAGGCGCGTTTTTTCGCCGCCGCTGAGCACGCCGACCGGTTTGAAGACGTCGTCGCCGCGAAAGAGGAAACTGCCGAGCAGGGTGCGGGCGAGCTGCTCAGGCGGGCGGCGTTCGACGTCGAGCGCCTCCTCGAGCACGCTGCGCTTCGGGTTGAGCATGTCGCTGCGGTATTGGGCGAAGTATCCGGATGTGACGTTGTGACCGAGGGCGCGCTCGCCCGCCTGCGGGACGAGCACGCCGGCGAGCAGCTTCAGGAGGGTGGATTTCCCGGCGCCATTCGGGCCGACGAGCACCGTGCGCTGGCCGCGATCCGCCTCGAAATCCAGGCGCTCGTAAACGCGCTGCGATCCGCCGTACGAAAACGCGATACCGTTGAGCGCGACGACGCGCTGGCCGGACCGGGGCGGCTGGGGAAACCGGAATTTCACGGTCTTTTCTCCCTGCTGCGGGGCCTCGATCCTCTCCATGCGATCGAGCCGCGTGAGCAGGCTCTGCGCGAAGGACGCCTTGCTCGCCTTGGCGCGGAATTTGTTGACCAGCGTGTTCAGACGCTCGATTTCCCGCTGCTGCTGCTCGTAGGCATTGCGGTGGCGCTCGTCGCGCGCCGCCTTCTCCGCCAGATACGCGTCGTAATTGCCTCGATAGCGCGTGACCCGCTGGTGGGCCAGTTCGACGATCGAACCGGCGAGCTGGTTGACGAACTCGCGGTCGTGCGAAACGAGCAGGATGGCGCCCTCGTAATTCTTGAGGTAGTTCTGGAACCAGACGAGGGACTCCAGGTCGAGGTGGTTGGTCGGTTCGTCGAGCAGCAGGAGGTCCGGCTGCATGACGAGCAACCGCGCGAGGTGCGCGCGCATCACCCAGCCGCCCGAGAGGGTGTTTGCGGGGCGGTCGAAGTCGCTCTCCCGGAACGCCAGCCCGCGCAGGATCGATTTCGCCCTGGGCTCCAGCTCCCAATCGGGTCCGTCGTCCCCGCCGCCGGAGCCGGTGGCGAGCTGCATCACCGATTCGCCGCCGACCGGCGCGCTTTCCTGCGGCAGAAAGCCGACGCGGACGCCCTTTTCCCAGGTGATCTGGCCATCGTCGGGCGTGTTTTCGCCGAGGATGATGGAAAAGAACGTGGTTTTGCCCGCGCCGTTCGGCCCGACCAAGGCGAGCCTGTCCCCCCGGTTGATCTGCAGGGAGACATCGCGGAACAGCACACGGCCGGCATAGGCCTTGGAGACGTCGGAGACGGTGAGCATGGGAAACGGGCACTCTATACGCAGCGATGCGCCGGTGTGTACCGCCATCTGCAATTCATCCGCGCATGGCCGCACTTGCGCCGCCACCGGATGCCATCCATGAAGATCGCTTTCCGATGACCGATCCTGTCCTCGAGCCTCCGGCCGCCGCCGCCGCCGGCCACTCCGCACGCGCCGCCCGCGAAATCGCACGGCGCCGGACGTTTGCGATCATCTCGCACCCTGACGCCGGCAAGACCACGCTCACCGAAAAATTCCTGCTCTACGGCGGCGCCGTCCAGCTCGCCGGCAGCGTGACCTCGCGCAAAGACCAGCGCGCCACCACCAGCGACTGGATGGAACTGGAACGCCAGCGCGGCATTTCCGTGACCTCGACCGTGCTTCAATTCGAATACGGCGGCTGCTGCATCAATCTGCTCGACACGCCGGGCCACAAGGACTTCTCCGAAGACACCTACCGCGTGCTCACCGCCGTCGACGCCGCCGTCATGGTCATCGATGCCGGCAAGGGGATCGAGGCCCAGACGATCAAGCTCTTCGAAGTGTGCCGCCGCCGCGGCGTGCCGATCTTCACCTTCATGAACAAACTCGACCGGCCCGCCAGGCCGCCGCTCGAGTTGCTCGACGAACTCGAGCGCGTGCTCGGCCTCGGCGCCCTGCCCGTGAACTGGCCGCTCGGGAGCGGGCAGGACTTTCGCGGCGTGTACGACCGCCAGTCGCGCCAGGTCCATCTCTTCGAGCGCGTGGCCGGCGGCATGTATCGCGCGCCGGTCGAAGTGCGCGATATCCACGATCCCGCCGTGCGCGACCGCCTGCCCGGGCATGTCCACGCGCAGGTCACCGAGGAACTCGAGCTGCTCGAGGGCGCGGGCGAGACGTTCGACATCGCCGATGTGCGCGCCGGCCGCCTGACGCCTGTCTTTTTCGGCAGCGCCGCCAACAACTTCGGCGTCCAGCTCCTCCTCGACCGCTTCCTGACGCTCGCTCCCCCACCCTCCCCCCGCCTGTCCGGGGACCGCCTCATCGAGCCGTGCGCCCCCGTGTTCTCCGGATTCGTCTTCAAGATCCAGGCGAACATGAACCCGAAACACCGCGACCACGTCTCGTACCTGCGCGTCGTCTCCGGCGAATTCGCCCGCGACATGGTCGTCACCCACACCCGCTCGGGCAAAAAACTCCGCCTCGGGAATTCCCAGCGCCTTTTCGCCCGCGACCGCGAAACCGTCGACGAAGCCTGGGCCGGGGACGTCGTCGGCCTCGTCGGAAACTACGATTTCCTCATCGGTGACACGCTGGCCGAAGATCCCGCGATCGTCTTCGACGAAATGCCGCGCTTCGCCCCTGAGTGCTTCGCCTATCTCCACAATACAAGCACCGCCAAATTCAAACGCTTCCGCGACGGCCTCGACCAGCTCCTCAAGGAAGGCGTCGCCCAAAGTTTCGAACTCCCGGATACCGGCGTGCGCATCCCGCTCCTCGGCGCCGTCGGCCCGCTCCAGTTCGACGTCCTCAAATACCGCCTCGAATCCGAATACGGCGCCGACTGCCGGCTCGAAAACGCCCCGTGGTCGCAGGCCCGCTGGATCCGCGAAAAACCGGCCGGCGATGACACCGCCCCCGCCGATTCGCCCGCCCCACACCGCACCGACGCCGGACGCCCGTCCATCGTCCTGCCCAGCGGATGCTCCCTCGCGCGCGACAGCCTCGGCGCCTGGCTCGTCCTCTGCCCCAGCGACTGGACCGCCCACTACCTCGCCGACAACAACCCCCGCTGGATCGTCAGCCCCCTGCCGATCTGAGAAGGGGTGGTCATTGGTCATTGGTCATTCGTCATTCGCGGTGGCCTTGGTCCTGCGTTGGCTCTGTGAGCTGACGGGAATCTCCGCGAAGCCAGGCTCTCTGTCCGTCACTCCAGATTCTTTGCTCCCATGTGGTCTCGGGTAGGGCGGCGCGTCCCGCCCGCCGCGGCCGGCATCATGCCGGCCGCACCGAGCAAGAATGGCAGACACCCACTTTTCTCCGCCATCCGCACCGGCGACTATCCGGGAATCACAGGTGAGGGAGCGCAAAACACCTGGCAGAGACGTCTCATCGGCGAAAACGTGACGCGGTGCCTCCGGCCCGCGCGCCCCTCGGGCATCCTGCCTGAGGTCGCCCCTACCCGGAACGCGGCCTTTCAGGCTGCGCGGCCAGCGGGCCTCCGGCCTGCTGACAGTCCAGTCGGAAAAATGGTCGATCTGGCTCACCCAAGAGTGGGTGTCTCTCATCAGCCATTCAAAGCTTGCTAATGATCGGGGCGTCTGCCACCCGCCAAAATCCTCCTTGCCACGCTGTCGTCGTTCTGCTAATCCCATAACCATGAACGAGCGATGCCATCCTCCGCCTTTACAGGTCGCCATTAACTTTCTTCTGCCGCTTGAGGTATTTGCTCCACAATTGCCGCTTCCGGCATAATTCGACTCTTCGCCTAACCTCGCAGCCATCATGCCCCACACCTTCACGGTCCAAGTTGATCCAGCCATGATGAAACAGGCGTGGCACGCATGGTTTTTCAGAAGCCAGCGAATCTCGACTCTCGTTGCTGCGGCAGCCCTCATTGCGGTTTCTGCTGGTTATGACCTCCGCGACGGCAACCTTGGAACCGTCTCCATCGTTGGCATCACCATTCTGGGCTTGGGTATCCTCTTATTTGTCTCGGGCTACCTGCTTGGTGTGCGCCGCGCGCTCTCCAAACTCGACGCGATTGTTGATGGCAGAGCTACTTACACTCTGACCGATTCAACCATCGATGCTGCGAGTTCACTGGGGTCGGTCTCTCTTGATTGGTCTGCCGTAGCCGAGTTGCGCAGATACCGTGGCCTGATATTACTCGGATTCCGAGGCGCTATGTATTCGGTCATACCGGCCACACAGATTCCTGTGGACTCGCTTTCATTCATGGTCGAACGCTGTCGTGCATCCGGCGCCCGTATTGTTGACTTATGATTTCAGGATGCCTCACCGAAGCCCGACCAAAGGCAGTGCAGCCAACCGCTGGGGCCGCTCAGTTTTCCATGCTTTTCCTCACTCCAACCCGGCATCCGCGATCCACGTTCGCCCCCGCCCCAACTGTCCGCTTACCTTGATCGTTCCGCAAAAACCCTATGTTCACACGTCACATTGAATCGGCTTCAAAACGTCCACGCGAGAAGCTCACGTCGATATGCCTCTTCCGGCGTTCAATTACACCGAAGCATATGATCGCGGTCAGTTGACCGACGCGGCATACGTGAGACATCCAACCAAACCGACCATCCACTGCAGCGAACCCGGAGGGAGCGTCGCGGTTGCCATTCGAGCGTCCCGTGGGCCGGGTCGCTGAGTTTGGGTCGCTAAGCGTCGCTACCCGCTCTCAATCATGACGACAACTGCCTCTCCATTTTCCGCGTTGCGCGAGCATGACCAGGCACTCCTTTTAGCCACCTTGTCACATGAATTGACAATGGTCGCTCGAGAGGGCTATGAGGTCGGTACGGAGCGCCTCACGGACCCGGAACTGCTGCGCCGCATCAATGAGATTCAGCACAGGATTGCCAGTGCGATTATGGCGCGGCTGTCTGGCAGTATTGAGCGCTATCCCGACGACGTTCTCATCGGCATTATTGCTGGCTCCGACACGGACGCATTTGGCAGACGACTTCACTCAACATTTCGTTGTGCCTGGCGGATGGCTTTTGGCACTGAGTTTGTGGACAACTTCTCCCAATGACCGCAACGCCTAACAAAACTGGTGAGCATCACAGCTCTCCGGAGCGAGGCAACTCCCCGGGGACAGCCCGGTCGAGGTCCATAAGAAGCCGGCTGCCCGAGGCGTCCATTTTCGTCAGAACAGCGATTGCCTTCGGCCGTCTCCGCTGAGCTTCGGCTCTCGCTCGCAGTCCCAATGCCTTCGACTGGCGGGCACACAGGACTTCGAGAACACACATTGTCTTTGGCACATTAGCGTTCATTCTCGTCTCTGGTGGTATTTTTGCTTTATTTCACAACCGAGTCCACACAGAGCAGCCAACATCCACATGAGAGGCCATCATGAATCAACGAGGGCGAACGAGCGGTTTTCGCGACACTATACCGTCTGAAGACCATGACTTGGCACACCCGTAGCCGGCCGGCTTGAAAACCGTGGCGACACAGAACGTGGCAGGACCGATGGAACAGTCATGTGAGCGAAGCGACAGGATCATGGCGGGCGCGGTGGTGGTCCGCGGACACGTTCGACGCGCAGGAATGTCATGGCTCCCGGGCAGGGCGGCGCGTCCCGCCCGCCGCAGCCGGCATCGTGCCGGCTGCACCGTGCGTCCCGCACCCGGTCGCACACGATTTCCGAAGCAATGAGCGGGACGCTCGATGGACGCGGCGAGGACGCCCGCCCTGCCCATCCCGCACACGATTCTCTTCCAACTCCCCAGGATCCGCCCCAGCCCACGGCGCCAGGGTCTTCACCACCGCGACGTATGCCTTCACCGTGCGTTCGCGATTGCCTTTGAGCTGGACATGCCAGGCAATGCGGGCTATCGATTCGTAATCGGTTTTTTGTTCATGCGATTTCCATCCTCACACAATTCTTCCGTCTCCTTCAACACTTCTCCGCAACTCATTCACCATCAAAGTCATCGACAGGGCTTGACGCAAGCGAACTCGTTCAACAAAGCGGTACCGCCAACCTTGATCGTTCGCCGAAAGATCATTGCCCTCGTCGCCTAAACGTATATACTGGCATCCATGATTGCAGAAACCATACCTGCGCTGGCCGCGTTGTCCCCGGACGACAAGATTCTTCTTGCCGCCGAGCTTTGGCATGACGCCGTGGGGACCGATGAGGAGACGCCGAATCCTCTTCTCGTTGAAGCTCTTCGTGAACGTCTGGATTATTTCCGCAACCACCCTGACGAAGGATCAACTTGGAAGGATGTTCGGAGCCGTTTACAATTGCGCAAGAGACACTGATGCTACTTGAGATTGTATGGACTCGGGGTGCGGAAGTCGATCTTCAATCGATATACGACGATATCGAAGATTCTTATCCGGGCAGTGGAGATCGTTTATTGAGATTGTTGGATGCTTCCCTGCATCTTCTCCGTCATTTTCCAGAGTTGGTCTCTTATTATGATCCCCCAATTCGGCGACTTGTCTTGAGTTCGAAGCGACATGGCTTATTCTACACCGTGGAAAGCAGGGGCATTATTCTTCATGCGGTTGCCGATTTACAAAGAGAACCGAACCTGTTGAAAGAAAGATTCCGGCAAATACTGAAGGACTGATAAAGCCAGGTTCCTTTTTCAACCAGGCAGGTTCGGGGAGCCGCAAATGAGCCGATTTCTGGCGCGGGACAGATGAGTTTGACGGAGGAAGCGAAAGCATGAGGGTCTCGGATACATAGTGCGGCCCGCACCCGGTCGCACACGTTTTTCCGAAGCAAAGAGCGGGACGCTCGATGGACGCGGCGAGGA
>CAZYHO010000247.1:0-1990 GCA_964647495.1 uncultured Akkermansia sp.
AATCCCCGGCGAACCAGCGCGGCGATCTCGTCCAGATCGGCGAAAGAAGGCACGTCATGGCGCGCGGCGAGGCCGGGATCGATTTCAGGGCGGTGGACGAGGCGGCCGCCTTTCCAAATCCACGCGGCGGCATCGTACGGGCCAACGGAGCGCGGGTCGGACCACGTGTGGATGGCGACAAGCGGCCGGTGCAACGCGCTGGCGAGATGCATCGGGCCGCTGTCCACGCTGACGACCCATGCGGCGCGCCGGAGGATGCCGATCAGTTGAAGCAGCGTGGTCGCGTTCACCTGATTGACGACGTTGCGCGGCAGGGAGGCGTGGGGGGCGTGGGGGGCGTCGGTCGATTGCCCGACGAGCACCACAGGCAGGTCGTGCCAGGCATCGCACAACCGGCGCACAGCCTGCCAGTCGAGCGCCTTGGCCGTCCCGCGGGCAAACGGGTGCAGGACGACAAAGGGCTCCGACGGAGGGCCGGCCACCGGTTCCCCGGGCGGCAGCCAGTCGCCGGCCAGCGCGCTGGTTTCGTCGATGGCGGGGCCGAGGGCGCGGACCAGCGCCAGGTATCTGTCGACCGAATGCGGAACTCCATCGCCGGTGGGATCGGCCGGCACGGCGGCCTGGTAAAAGAAACGCGCCCCTTCACGGGCGTCGTCCAGCCCGAGGATCGTGGAGGCGCCGGATTTCCGCGCAAGCCAGGCGCTGCGGAGGAGCCCCTGAAAATCCAGAGCCAGTCGCATCCCGAGCCCGGCCATGGCGGTTTGGTAATCGCGCATCCACAGGCGCGCGCGACGCCATCCTGCCCACCCGCCGAACTGGCGGCGCGGAAACTCGACGACACCGGCCAGCAGCGGCGACCCCTGGAGCAGCGGAAGCCACTCGGTGTTGGCGAGCCAATGGATCCGCAGCTCCGGCCATGCCTGGTGAAGCCAGGCCACCGCCGGCAGAGTGTGCGCGATGTCTCCCAGCGAACTCGGCTTCACAACAAGCACGTTCCCGCTCGCGCCTGGCGGCAGAAGTTCCGTCAGCGGAGCTTGCAGTCTCATGGCGGATCGCCGCATCGATCGCGGTCGCCGTTACTTGCCCACCGCCAGGCGATCGGCAAGCTGCGGTGGCAGGCCGGCATCCAGGATCTTTCGCTGCGCGACGCCGACATCGTAATCGACGCGCCGCAGGGTGACCTGGCCGGCTTCATGGTCGTAAAGCACGTAAGCCGCCCGCCAGTCGCCGTCCCGTGGCTGGCCCACGCTGCCCACATTGATGAAGTATTTGCGGCCCGGCTCGATGGTAAGCTCCGGCGTGTTCTCGGTGGTCACCGAAAGCCCCTTCACATAAAAACGGGGCACATGCGTGTGGCCGAAAAAACAGACCTGCGTGAACTGGTAGCTGAAGCTGGCCATCGCGTCGAATTTGTTCAGCACGTATCCCCAGCTCCCGGGCGTGTCGAGCGTCGCATGCACCACCGTGAAATCGCGCACCTGCCGCACAAGCCGCAGTTCGCGCAGCCACCGCTTGTCGTCCTCCGTCAGGTGCTCGCGCGTCCACAGCAAGGCGGCCTGGGCCAGCGGATTGAGCCCCACGATTTCCGTGTCGGCACTCGCCTCCTCGTCGTGGTTCCCCTTCACCACCGGGCAGTCGAGCCCCTGGATCCGCAGCACGCACTCGTGCGGATTCGCGTTGTAGCCGACCACATCCCCGATGCAGACATGGTGGGTCGCGCCATGGACCGCCGCATCGGCGAGAACCGCCTCCAGCGCGTCAATGTTGGCGTGAATGTCGCCCAGTATGGCAAACTTCATCGAAATCGTAATACGAAGGTAGAATCGGCGAGCTTTCACCCTCGTCCGCTCATTGCAAGAACGGAAAATGATGGATAAATCCCACCCCGGCCCCCCCTCCGCAGGAATGCCGGAAGCCCCGGACCGAAATCCCGCAGCCGCGGCCGGATAACGAACGATCCCCTGCCGCACGCCACCTCCACATCGGCAAA
>CAZYHO010000247.1:2090-7261 GCA_964647495.1 uncultured Akkermansia sp.
CGCAAGCCCAACAGACTCGATCCGGCCATCAACAGCAAGGCCGTCGTCGGTTCGGGAATGATGCGCAGGGAATCCGGTCCAAGCTGGAGATTGAGAAGGATTTCCGACTCGCTCAACGCATAGTCATAGATGCGCAACTCGTTGAACTTCCCATCGAGATTGGCGTCACCGGTCCACTGCGAACGCCCAAGCCAGTTGTTCACATCAGGCACACTGTCCGGACCCGACGATGTGGCGATCGAGTCGAAAAGCAGGCCGTTCTCGTAGTGCCTCCATTCCTGCTCAACCGGATCATAAGTGATCACGTAATGGCGTTCGGTGTCCAGAAAATTGCCGGCTGAATCGCGGGTCACCGATCCATTTTGGGCGACGCCTCCCACGCGCTCGAAACGTTTGTTGTTGTCGTCACCGATATGACCGCTGAGCGTTATGTAGTTGTTGCCGGAAGCCGCGCCACCAACGCCGACGATTTCACCGGCATCCCCGCTTCCGAAATCGAAGATCCGCGACCAATTCTTCTGGTTGGCCGTGGTGTCGACAGTGGCCCACAACTCGATACTGATCACCGTGTGGGCGGAAATAAGGCCATTGGGAAGATCGATGTACGCGGCGGAGTTCGGACTGCCACCCGGAAGATCGATCTGGCTGCCGGTGGCATTGGCGCCCTCGCCCTGGATGACGCCGTGGGCTCCCCCGACGGAGTCGGTGACCTGCGTGCCCTGAGGCGCACCGCCGGACGCATTGTCAAAACTGTAGCGATTCACAGGAGCCCGGGTGAGCCCCGCCGCCGGTGCAGGGGCAGATCCACTGTAATTGCCGACTTCCTGACTGTAATTGTTCGCGATTTGAGCCCCGCTGAGGGCATCGCTGTGAACCCGAACCTGCCCGATGGCGCCTGAGAACCAACTCGGCTCGGCGGCGCCCGCGTCATTGTTCTGGGCGCCAAGCCGCATAATATCGTTGGGGTGTATATTCAGGCCGATGGTTTCGGTGTTCTTTTCCACACCATTGGCATAAACGCGCGTCGTCGTGCCGTCGTACGTGTAGGCCAGGTGATGCCAGTTTCCGGCTTCCGGAGTTCCATTCCAGCCGATGTCGGGCGCACCCCAATGGCCCATGGCCCCCCAATCGGGATTCGTGCCGTAGTTGAACGAAGCATTGGAACCATCCGGTCCGCCTCGATGGCCCCACGCCACCACGGACTCCTCATCGCGAATATTGCCCTGCCAAGCCCAAACCTCCACGGTCCAGGTCGGATCAGGTCCCCCCAATGTGCCTGGACTGACCGGGCCACTGAAGTACTCGGCGCCATCGAAAACCACCGCCGTGCTGCCTTTCACACTCTCCCTCTTGAACGATCCTGCTGCGGTGAAATCACTCAGCGTCCCATGGTTGAGCCACTCCGCCGCGTTACTCGCGTAATCCGACGCCCTGAGATCGACAAGCAATTCGCCGGCGACATCAATGGCCTGCAAATACGATGCAGCGCCGAAGAAAGCGGCAACGGGCAAGAGACAATGGGGTTTTTTCATGGGTATCAAGGGTTTAAAAAAATCCGGATCAGTGCGGATCAGCAAGCCTGGCAAAGAAAAAAGGACCGACAGCTGCCTTTTTCGGGAAAACTCGCGGACATGTCAATACTTTATCGACTTTTTGTTTGGAGAAATCCAGAGCCCAGGGTCAATGGCGCCTGAAGCGGCAGGCGCCGGGGCGCCCCAACAAACGAACACTGTTGTTATGAACAGTTTCTGAATTGTCCACCGACAGAGCGACAGACAACCTGTCCAGCCTCCGCAATTCGTCGATCCCGCAGTTCGTCTGTCGCCCTGTGAGCACCGCCATTCGGCTGTTGCCTTGTGGTGTGCGGGCGGCGGCGCGGTGGTTTTCTTGTATTGGTTTGGAGATGTGCTTGCCTTGGCGGGAATCGCCGTAAGGTGCGCGGCTTTTGCTCATGAGCCAGGCACGCACTCATCACGATGTCCGGAATGTAGCGGGACATTTTGCCATGCCGGGGGAGTTTCTGGGGTCGAGCCCATGCGGGGCGGGTCACATCAACGACACGTACGAGGTCCGGTTTTCGCAGGGAGGTGTGGCGGTGCGGTACATATTGCAGCGGATCAACCATCATGTATTCAAGCGTCCGGATCTGGTGATGGACAACATCCGGCGGGTGACCGAGCACATCACCCTGAAGCTGCGGGAAGAGGGGGCGGTGGAGCCCAACCGCCGTGTGCTCACGCTCATTCCATGCCGGGACGGCCGGATCTGGCACGAGGACGCGGCCGGCAACCACTGGCGCGGCTATGTTTTTGTGGAACGCGCGACCGCGCACAACCACGTTGACGACCCGCATCTTGCCGCCGAGGCCGCCCGGGCGTTCGGTGAATTCCAGAATCATCTGACGGACATACCCGGCGGGCGTCTGGCGGACACGATTCCGTATTTCCACCACACGCGCAAGCGGTTCAGCGCGCTGATGCGCGCGGTTGAGGAGGACCGGGCCGGCCGGGCCGGCGAGGTTCGCGAGGCCATCGATTTCTGCCGCGCGCGCGAGGATGTGGTCGACGTGCTGATCGACTTGCAGGCGAAGAGCCGGCTGCCCGAGCGCGTGACGCACAACGACACGAAGATCAACAACGTGATGATGGACGACGCGACCGGACGCGGCATCTGCATCATGGATCTGGACACGGTCATGCCGGGACTGGTGCTCTATGACTTCGGCGATCTTGTCCGCACGACCACGATCTCCACGGTCGAGGACGCTCCCGATGCCAGCGGCGTCGAGATGCGGCTTCCAATGTTCGAAGCGCTTGTGCGCGGGTACATCGAGGGCGCCACGTTCCTCAGCGACGCGGAAATCGACCACCTCGCCTTTTCCGGGCGCCTGATCACGCTGGAGGTCGCCCTGCGATTTCTGACCGATTACCTGGAGGGCGATCACTATTTCAAGATCAAGCACCCACAACACAACCTCGACCGGTTCCTGGTGCAGGCCGCCCTGCTCCGCTCGATGGAGCGGCAGGACGGGGCGATGCGGGAGGTGGTCGACCGATGGCGGAACGGCGGGGCCTGAGGAATCACAGACACCCACTCTTGGCAGCAGGAGTGGAGGCATAGTTCGTCCGGTATGCAGTGGGTCTGATGGAACGTCCTCTGCCCCTGCACCCTGGAGCTTCCGGCCGGCCGGCTGGCCAGAGTGGTGCAGGGGAATCGGTGGAGGCCCGAACCCGCGGAGGGACAGTCAGATTGTCGAGCCCACCATTTCCTCCGCACAGCCGCGAGGCTGGCGGGGAGTGCCCTTTCTTTTTAGCCGCGCCGGTCATCAAGCCGCTGAAGAAGCAGCTGAAGAGGAAGAACGCGAGCGCGATCAACGCACTTCGATGAGGTGTTCGCCTTGGGCGAGCATCGTTTCGATCTGCGGCAGCAGCGGCTCGAATCACTGGAGCAAGGCCCGGCGGCTGGTGTTGCCGATGCGCAGCCAGAGGATTACCGGGGCGATGCCACCTTGCCGGAAGCGGTGCGGGAAGTCTTCGTCCTTGGTGACGATGACAGCCTGATGCTCCACGTCATAGCGCCAGATCGGAGAATCGTCGGCGTCCCGCATGCCGATGTCGGCGACATGCTCGGCGTGGTGGCCGTGGGCGGTCAGCAACCGGGCGAGGGCTGGCGGAAGCTGGGCGTCGATGACGAAGCGAATGGATTACCGGGTGACCAGCACCGGGTGATCCGCTTCGGCGGCGGCGTATTCCAGAGAGGCCCTGATGTCTTCGGCTTCGAGGTAGGGATAGTCTTCGAGGATTTCGGCTTCCCCCACTCCGGCGGCGAGAAGATCGAGCACGTCCTTGACCCGGATGCGCATGCCCCGGATGCACGGCCGACCGCCGCATTGGTTCGGGTTGAAGGTGATCCTGTCCATGACAAGAGGATGATAACCTGCGGATGGCGGCAGGTAAAGGGCGCGGATGCTCATGGGATTGGAGGGTGGTTCCTGGGGCGTTTGGCGGGAGGTTCGATTTTCGCCGGGTGGGTGGCGGTGCGGCCCTTGCCCTGCCGCACCATGACGGTGCCACGCTCGTAGTCCAGGTCGTGGACGTGGAGGCCCGCAAGCTCGCTGCGTCTCATGCCGGTGGAGTAAAAGGTTTCGGGCATGGCGCGGTCGCGCAGGCCGAGCGGATCGGACAGCGGGCATTGGGCCATGACGGTTTCTACTTCCCCGGCGCTGAGGATGTGCTTGGGCAGGCGCTTTTCCATGCGCGGCAGGTCGATCTCGGAAGCGGGGTTGTAGAGGATGCGGTTTTGCCGCGCGGCCCATTTGAAGAACGCGCGGACGGGAACGAGCCGGGCGTGCATGGAGCGGGCGGACATGGGCGGCGTACTTGATTAGCGTATAGTGGCCGCCAACCGCAACGGCTATCCCAATGCGGAATCGATGCCAAAGCCGGAAGAAGCGTCTTGAGCGACGGGCCGCAACGAAGGCGGCATGGTCATTGGTCATTCGTCATTTGCAGGGACGCTGCCGGGTTCATTCTGGCCACTGGCGTGTGCTTTCGGAGCGTCGGTCGGCGATCTCTGATGCCTGTTCCCAAGAATGCATACATGACAGCCCTCCCTCCATCATTCGTGCCCTTCGTGGTCAAGAAGATCAGGTTGATTGAAACCGAACAGATTTTCAGTTTCAACAGGCGGGACGCCCGTTGGGCGCGCAGGCCAGAGGCCCGCGTCACGGTTGCCAATCCGCTGGACACGGTGTGCGTTTTGCAATACTACTCAAACCGTGAACGGGCTCAACCAGCGCACCGCCACCACCGACTCCACCTTCTCAGGCATCACCGCGCCCTCCTGGAGCAGGTTCGCGTACAATGCCGACGACGAGATCACCGGCGCCATCCACGCCCCGGACTCCAGCCGCAACCGCTCCTGCATCTTCGACAGCATCGGAAATGAAATATAACACTCATCAGGAATCGTCCACTGTGGACGGAAAATGGAAATCGAGTATACTGGCACTCACATTTCTTTTCGCGTTAATCGACGGATGGCGAATCGACGTATTCCGGAGTCACTGGAAATTATTCCTGCTCGATGAATCACCAAGGCCAGGATATGAATTCGTGAAATCGTTTATACATTTCGCCAGTGACAAGTATGATCCGGTTCTTCCTTTTTAT
>CAZYHO010000248.1:0-7238 GCA_964647495.1 uncultured Akkermansia sp.
TCATGGTTCATGGTTCATGGTTCATGGTTCATGGTTCTTGGTTCTTGGTTCTTGGGGCAGAGTTTGCGGCAGAGTGGCGCGCATGGTCCATGATGGGCTGTTCACAGGCGCACTCGCGAACTTCAAAAAATGATTTGCGCGATTGTACCTGGGGGCTACGTTTCCGGCTCGCCATGCCTCAGAAACCAGGAGCATCCAAGACCAAGAAGTCCGTCGCCAAGCGCTTCAAGCTGACTGGCACCGGACGAATCTTGCGTCGCAAGCAAGGCCGCCGGCACCTGCTGATCAAGAAGAACGCCAAACGCAAGCGCCGCCTGGCGCAGGTCACCACGGTGGCCGATGTTGACGTTCCAAGGATCAAGGCGTGCCTGCCGTTCGCGTAAGCGGGCGGCCGCCAACGGCCCATTCCACGATCACGCCGCCTGGCCGGTGCCTCCCACCCGGCCTGCCGAACGAATGAGACGGCTGATCTGATATCCACCAACAGTTCGTTCACCTGAAATCGATCCATGCCTCGTGCCACCAACGGCCCCGCCAGCCGCCAAAGGCGGAAACGCGTTCTCGACAAAGCCAAGGGCTTTCGTGGAGCGCGCAGCAAACTGTTCCGTTACGCCAAAGACGCGGTCTACAAAGCCCAGTATTGGGCCTACCGCGACCGGAAGGCGCGTGCCCGCAATTTCCGCAGTCTCTGGATTCAGCGCATCGGCGCCGCCACCCGGGCCAACGGCTTCAGCTACAATCGATTCATTGAAGGATTGAACGCCGCCGGCATCGTCCTCGATCGCAAGATCCTCGCCGACTTGGCGGTGAACGATCCCACGGCCTTCTCCGGCCTGGTCGAGCAGGCGCGTACCGCCTACCAGGAGAAGACCGAGAAGACCGAGAAGGCAGCCAACGCCTGATTTCGTGGCCGACGATTCGAACTTACCGGCGGGAGCTCCTTCTCCCCCCTTGCATAACGCGGTGCTCAATCTTCCCTGCGACGCCTGAAGGCGAGACCGAGACCACCCACAAGGCCCAGCAGGGCTGTGGCCGGTTCGGGAACGAGCGCGGCGATTTCCCCAGTGGTGAGGGCGCCGTTCCAGATGGTAAACAAGTCGATGCGGGCGTCCATGCCTATCGTGCCGTTGGCGTCATTGCCGATGTAAAACCCGTCGAAATCGGTATTGAGCGGGAGTCCGTCGGCGCCGGAAGTGATCAGGGTCGTATTCCGGTAGACCGCCTTGTTGCCGTTGTCGTAGACAAAGGTCATCATTTCCCAGGTGCCCACGGTGGCGCCCAGCGCGCCGCTGATCCGGGTATTGGGATCGCAGCAACCGCTGGTGTCGAAGTAGGTATTGCCATCGGACCATGGCGAGTGGGCGCTCAATCCGCGGGATCCATTGGCGCCCGCCGAATTTCCCCAGAAAACGGTGGAGTTCGGTGTGCTCGCCAGGTTTTGCCAGTACGTGATGCTCACTTGCTGGCCACCGGTGAGGGCGTTCAGATCCGCCAGGAAGGAAGCGGTGTTGGACGTGAGGCTTCCCGTGACGCTGCCCGGAGAATAGGCATAGTCGCCGATGGTGCCACTGACACCACCTCCATCGGCCGAACGACCTCCCGTGCCTGCGAAGGAGCCCACATAGCCACCGACATCGGAGACGGTGGTGGCGCCATTGGCGACGTCATTAAAATTCCATTGCGCGAAAACGGAGGCGCCGCGGGCGGGCAGGGCGGTGAGAATACCGAGGCCGGCCAGGGTCAATAGAGGGAAATGCGACTTCATGGTTTTGTGAACTGAAGGGTTCACATCAACAGATACCTGGAATGATGTCAACACTTTCACACAGGAATTATTCACCGAGATTGACGACGATGCCCGGGATGGCGGCCCGCAATTGGTCGGCGCCGGCGGCCGTGGCCTTCGTGTTGAACAGGAAAATCTTCTGAAGGCGCTTGAGGCCGGTGAGGTGGGACAGGCCGGCGTCGCTGACCTGGGTATCGAAAAGGTTGAGGGATTCGAGTTCGACCAACCCCTTGAGGTGGACGAGGCCCGCGTCGGTGATGGCATTGCGCTTGAGGTCGAGGCGGACCAGGCTGCTCATGCCGGCGAGGTGGGCGAGATCGTCGTCTTTGACCCTGGTGCGGGTGAGATCGAGGGCGAGGATGTTTTTGGCGATGGGCGTGAGGTCGGCAAGATTGACCGGACCGGCCTCGAAGTGAGTGAGGTTCACGTCAAGCAGCGCACCGTTGGCCGACATCGGCCGGATGACGGCGCCGCCGTCGGCCAGACGGGCGATCACATCGGGTGATGGGGCGGGCAGCGAACGACTTTTTTCCTCCTCCAGTTTGCCGCCCGGCTGGGCGGGACTTGTGCTGCGACCTGCCGTTGCGGCGCCGTCGCCGAAATCGGCGCCCGCCTGGATCCAGGATTTGAAGAGGGCGATCACGTTGGGAGGAAGCGGTCCGCCCTTGTCGCGGGGCGGCATCAGGTCATCGGCGTCCGGGCTGATGAGCCGCTGGTAAAGCGAACTCAACTCAAGATCGCCGCCGACCACGACCGGGTGGCCGGCGCCGTGTCTGATGGCAGCCACCGTGTCGAGGCGCAGATCTCCCTTCTGTTTGCCGGGGCCGTGACAATCGACGCACTTCGAGTCCAGCACCGGTTTGATCCTGGTGGCGAAAAAGTTGGCGGGAAGTTTTGAGGTGCCGGCTGCCGCCGGAGCGGGGGCAGTGGGTTGCATCGGCGCCGGTGCGGGAGAGGGTGGCGTCTGCGGGGTCGCCGCCATGGCCGGTGCTTCCGGTGGCGTGGTGGCGGGTGGCGGTTCCGGAGGAGCGGTCGAGGCGGTTTCAGGCGGCGTGGTGGCAGATGATGGCGCCGCCTCCGGCGCGGTCGTCGGGCTCCCCGGAACGCCGGGCGCGGCGCCGGTGGAAGCTGTCGCCGGAGAGCCTGGATTCGCCGGTTCCGACCCGAGCAAATGGGCCAGGCTCGGCACCGGCGGCGCCACGGGCTCGGAAGGAAGTGGCGCGGCGGGGACGGATTGGTCCGGCGAGACCGGGGCCGTGGAAGCCACTGCCGGAGCCGGCTGCCCCCATGTGTCCCTCACGGAACGCACGGAATCCGCCAGCGATCGTGTGCGGGCCTGGCTCAACGGCATTTCGCTCACGCCGACCAGTGTGAGCAGAAAAGCGCAGACGACGGCAATCCGATACCCGATGATCAGGCCGCGTTCGCCACTCGTCCGCGGCAACGCGATTTTGCCGGACAATTCGGGGAGCGGTTTCAGCGAGAAAAGCCGGCGGTTGCGGGCCTGGCGCTTGAGATAAAACGCGGCGCTGATGGCCGCGGCCACCACTCCCATCCACATCGCGTACCCCTGCAATTCTCCCGTCCCACGCCCGACCGGCGACACGGCGTAGGCGAGCACCGCGGAGCCGACGGCGGCTCCCGCAGCGCCGAAGAGCAGAAAAAGAACCGCCGGTTCAACCTCCCGGTTCCGCTTCCACTGCGCGAAAAACTCCAGCATCAGAACCGCCGCCACAAAACCGCCCGGCAGGTACAGGAGAGCGTTGAAAAGATGATTCGTCGCCACATCGGCGCCTTCCAGCGAGGCGGTGACGGCAGGGGATTCGGCGGCCAACGACAACGGCGATGCCAGAAGCATCGCCGCCGTAAGACCGGCCGGCGACGACGAACGCGGCCAGCGGAAGGACATCGGATTCAGTGGATCAAGCGAAGAAAGACATGATCGGCTTGCCCTTGTCAGCCACCGTAAACGGCCGCTTGGACGGTGAGTAAACGATCTGGTCGAGCGGCAGGCCGAGCGCATACGCGACGGTCGCATTGAAATCGGGCACTGTCACCTTGCCTTCAACCACGTTTTCACCGCGATCACAGGTTTTTCCGTGGACCATGCCACCTTTGATGCCGCCGCCGGCGAGCAGGCCGGAGAAGGCTTGAGGGAAGTGGTCGCGGCCGTCGTCCTCGTTGATGACCGGAGTGCGGCCGAATTCGGTCGCCAGGCACACCACCGTTTCATCGAGCAGGCCGCGGCGTTCCAGGTCGGTCAGCAACGTCGAGACTGCCTGGTCGAGAGTGGCCGTGAGGCGCTCGACCGAGGTGAAGTTGTTCGAATGGGTATCCCATCCACCCAAAGTGACTTCGATGAAACGGACATCGTGCTCGACGAGGCGGCGGGCGAGCAGACAGCCCTGGCCGAAGCCATTGTTGCCGTATGCCTCGCGCACGGCGGACGACTCCTGGCTCAGGTCGAATGCCTTGAGGTCCTCGCTTTTCATGAGCCGGAGGGCTTCATCGTACATGTCCTTGTAGGCCCGGACGTGCTTCTGGTTGTACTTCTGATGGAATGTCTCGTCGAACTGCTGGGCCAGCATCAGGCGGTCGTTGAATTCCTTCTCGCCCACGTTCATCCGGCTGTTCTTGACGCCCTCGGTGGCGCTGCCGAGCACGAGCGGGGCGTACCTCGATTCCATGAAGCCGGCGCCGCCACCGTTCGCGCCGCCACCGATGCGCACGCTACCGGGCAGGGTGCGGTTGGTTTTGCCCTCGTGCTTCTGGATCCATGCGCCCAGCCCCGGGTGGGTGATGGTGCCGCGCATGGTGTAGCTCGTGTGCATGTAGTAGTTCCCCTGCTCGTGGGCGCCCTGCGTCGTGCTGATGCTGCGGACCAGCGAGGCCACGTCCATTTTCTTGGCCAGCGCTGGGAGGTACTCGGAAATAAAGATCCCGTCGGCGGCGGTGCTGATCGCCTTGACCGGCCCGGCGACCACTCCTGTCTTCGGATCCAGGGTATCGACATGCGTCATGCCACCGGACATGTAGAGGTAGATCACGTTGCGGGCTGTCGGCCGGCGCAATGGCGTGGCAGCCCCTTTGGCTTTGGGATCGGCTGCGGCCCTGGCAAGGATCGGTGTGAAGACCGTCACTCCAAGAAACGTCTTGGTGGCATGTGCCAGGAAGCGGCGGCGGGTCAGTTCATCGGCTTTGAGCAACAGGTCGTTCATGACGGCATGGGGTGTGAGAGTGCGGGTTCTTCGGGCGGATGGCGCCGCCCATGGTTGGGGTGAAGTTCTCGAAAGAGTGAGCGGGTCTATTGGATGAACGAATACTCACGGGTGTTGAGGAGAGCCCAGGCGATCTTGCGGAGCGCCCTGTCAGAACCGTCCGCCTTGACCTGATTGGCCACGATTTCCTTTTCGCGATCGTTCGGCAGGCGCGAGAGCAGGCTGAGGAAAATCCGGTCCCGTTTCTCGTCGGTGGTGGTCACACTCATGAACACCTTGCCAAACTCGGTGTTCTTCATTGTGAGATCGTTGAAAAGGCGGCCGTTCAGCATAAGCAGCGCCTGGGTGACGGAAGAATCGTTGTCCGCGGCCTGGATGATGTCCCGCTCGGACTGGCCGAACTCGCGCAAAAAGTGCCCGTAGGGCGCCGGCGAAGGCAGTTCGGAAGCGCGGATCCACGAGGCGTCATAGCCGGCCCATTTCTGCTGGTCGGCCTGGCTGAGGATCGGCTCGGCCGGTTTCATCTTGTCCTTGTCGGCCATCATGGCGGGCGCCGGTCTGGAAAATGGACCGGAATCGCTGCCCTTGGAGGCGTTCGCCTTGTGGGCGTCCTCCACCTTTTTGCGGGCATCGAAACGGGCGGCCTCGACCTTGTTGATTTCCTCCTGGGCCGCCTTCACACCGGCGCTGTCATTCGCGGCGCGGGCGGCGGCGAGCTTGTCGCGCCACGGCCGTCCCTTCGCGTCGAACTCCGTTTCCACCTTGGCGCGGTCGGTGGCATAGGCGAGGAGCACGCGGCCGTTGCCGACGCGCAGTTTCTCCTGAACCTGCTCGGCCCGCTCCTTCATCCGGGCGAGCTGGGCATTGTAACCGGCGCCGGCCTTGCGCTCGTCGGAAGCTGGAATGACCAGCGCCACCAGAGAATCCCAAAGCTGCTCGGCGGACATGCGGCGGACGACCGGTCCGGGGAACTTGTACTCCTCGATGGTCAGCACTTCCTCCGTAGTGGCGGCGCGCTGGTAAATCTGGGTATTGTAGATCGTGCGCAGGAATTTCTTCATGTCGTACCCCACCGCTTTCATGTGCTGGGTGAGGAATGCCATGAGCGCCGGGTTGCTCGCCAGCTTCGAGGCGTCGTTCTTGTTTCGATCCAGATCGACCTTCTTGATGTCGTCGACCGGTTCGATCAGGCCGATCCCGAAAGCACTCTTCCACAGGCGGTTGGCGATCACGGTGGTGAACGTCGGATTGTCCGCGCTGGTCATCCACAGCGCGTAATTGTCAAGGATGCCCTTTCCGGCCTTGATTTTCTCGCGGCTGAACACCGGCTGTGGCTTCACCTCCTCGTACGGTTTGCCATCGCGGGGACTCGGGTTCCTGGGGTCGCCGCGGAAATCGGCCGGCAACTGCTGGGGACGCTTCGGATCGTGCCGGATGCCGTAGCGGAGCGGCTCAAGCAGGTCATCGAGGACGTCGTTCACGCCGGGCGCGACGAGCTTCTCGGAATCCGATTTCGAAAGCTTGCCTTTTCCCGTGGCTTCCGCGATGATCTGCCGTGGGCTGACGCGGGTGTCGACGCCCACGGTGTAGGCCGCCATTTCGTAGAAATCGCGCTGCTTGTAGTCGTCGAACGGATGGTTGTGGCACTGGGCGCAGGCGACCCGGCTCCCGAGAAAGATCTGCGTCGTGTTCGCCATGTTGTCCAGCGGCATGCCGGCATCCCGCATGTAGTAGCCGACGGCCCCGTTATCCCAGACATAGCCGTCCGCCGTGAGCATCGCGTGCACGAACTTGTGGTACGGCACGTTCTGCCGGAGTTGCTGCTTGACCCACGCCGCATACGCATCACCGGCGCCTTCCTGGCCGTTCTCGTTTGGATTCGATTTGATTCGCAGGACGTCCGCCCAGTAGTTGAACCAGTGGCTCACATACCCCTCGGACGCCAGCAGCGTGTCGATCACCTTCGCCCGCTTGTCCGGCGCCGTGCTCTCCAGAAACTCCCGCGCCTCGTCCGCCGTCGGAATCCGCCCGATCACATCGAGATAAATCCGACGCAGAAAAACCTCGTCCGTCACCGGCGGATTCGGCTTCATCCCGGCCTTGGTCAGCCCGTCCGCCACCAGCCTGTCGATCGTCGCGCTCGCCGGGTCCACGGCGCCATGCCCCCACCCCGACATCGCCACCACCACCATCAGCGGTGCCAGCAGACGCAGCAGCACACGTACCCCATCGTT